>JBGTEU010000222.1:0-8097 GCA_041747595.1 Bythopirellula sp. | reverse complement strand
GCGACGCAACATCTAATCCTTTATTTGTTCGGTGCGTTTTTCTTCTGGAGTCCATTGAATGTCTTGTCCAATCTTTTTAAGTATTGACTCAATAATCCAGAAGCGGTAATCCCCGACGCTGTCGGCGTTGCGGAAACTCATTTCGTCTTGGCTCTTCGGCTTGACGACAAGAATAGACTCGACAGGGTGCGAGACGGCAACCGTGCGGCCGAGATCACAGTTTGGCTTGCCAACGCCAAATTGCTCTAGTAAAAGGCAACAGCTTCCATATTCGCGCAGTCCAATCTTGCCCGTTTTGAATTCGTCGTCACCGAACGAACCAGTGATATACGAAGCGGTTCCATCACAATTGACGCGAATCCGGAAGTCTTTGGGCGGAATTCGATTCATGAAGCTCCCTGGGTTGGTCCATTGAATTTCGATCCAATCAAAAGGGAGTGTCTCTCGTACCTTTTCTTGTTCGGTTGTGGGAATGAAACCAGATAGAAACGTGTACTTGCCGGTGGGCCGAATTGGAATAGTGATCGAAGCGGTACCACCTTCGATCTGACCGCGGCTCAATGGCGGGACTGGAATGTCGGGCTCTTGTGCAGCGCTGGATGCTGCAACGAGAGAAAGCGTCGCAATGGTTATAAGTGATGTCTTCATATGAGCACCGAACGCCGGAGTTGAGCCGCCCGAAGGCGACAGGGATGTCGATGGAGGGCGTGGCCGGGTCGGCTCCAACGCAGGTTGGGCCGCCCGGACAAGCAACTGCGGCGTTGGGCCCACCCGGCACGAAGCCGGGTCGGCCCAACGCTGGCGCTCAGCGGGCGGCGGAAGGCGGTGTTCCATTGCGGACAAGCCCGGGGCCGCCGCTCCGTGTGCATCGCTTTGTTACCCTTTGTCTATGATTGAATTCCCACTACGAACTGTTCTTTCCGAACGGCATCAAGAAACGCTTGGGATGAGTATACTTCCCGTTTCCTTAGGAACTGAGCAGTTTCAGGAATAGTAGCGACAACTACGGAACTGCTCTTGTCCGCATTCAGTAGCCAAAACGCCGTAATCTGGTAAGCCGGAATCTCAAGGATACGAACCAGAGGATCACCGGCGGCGTTCTCGTCGACCCAGTCAATTTCACGGTCAATTTGCTGAGGGTATTGCCCCTCGAAGATTTGGCGAACCTGCCAATCTGTTGCTTCGCCTCCCAGCGGAATAGAACGCGCTGCGGCGGAGGCAACACCGCCAATCCGTATTTGAGAATGCCATCTCCCGGTGTTCTGGGCTATGCTTGCGACGTCGTTGTTTCCAGAAATGATATCGTCAACCCCAAGAAACCAAACTGGAAGTGTCTCGGCAAGAGTTGCCTCAGCTTTTAACTTACCAGGTTCGCCCGCTAGGGTAGGGTAGAGTTTGCCGACCTGAGACGCGATCGTTTCAAGGGTGACCGAATTCAATGTGTCTACGTGTGCCATAGTATTATCTCCGAATTCCTGTCCAAGTGTAGAACCAAGTACCAAGTCCATATGCCGTCAAGAGGTCGGAGTAATATACTCCGCCTGATCCGTAGGCGGGATCATTAACACGAACGAAGGGGCCTGTGCTGTTGCGATCCCAACCACAAACGATGGCGACATGCCCGCCGCCACCGGTCCAAGCGTAAGCAACCTCAATCGGCCGGTCTCCATTTATCTCGATCTCAATAGTCGAGAACGGCACAGTACCGCTGCTTGGATTTGAACGAATACCCCACTGGGCGTAAACACGCTGGACGTCAGCTACGGCACAGGGTCGATTGCAAACGGAACTCGCAGGAGACGCACAGCATCCGGTCTGACCGAAAAGCCAGTTTGCGAAATCACATTGGCGAACCCCTGGATTACCATAATAGTGTAAGACCATGTCTGCGCACCCGGCCCAACACCAATTTGATTGCTCTTGGGCAATCTGCGGAACATTGAGGGACTTCGCGCCGAGTGGTGGTGCCCCAAAATGTATGGGGATTCCATGGGCTTGTCGAATCGGCATAGAGAACTCCTGAAAAGTGAAGGAACAGGGAACAGCAGTTTAAGGGTAACGGTTACGATGACCGAGTGCGAGCGGTAGACTCGACGCAAATCAAAACACCGATCGAGCACTTCGCGTCCATCGTTTTGTTAGGCCTCTGAAGCGGGTCGAGGCAGCCCGATCAGGTATGTCGTGGGGAGTGGCGCCCCGGCCTGGCGCTCGAAACCGGCCTCCCAGGTATACTCGTCGCCACCCACCTCAGTTCCCATCGCCAGTAACTCATCCGGGGTGTACATCCTCAGACAAGACACCACCCCGTCGAAAAGGATCGCCAGTGGTAAGACCGGCACTACGTATGTCCAGAACAACCGCGACCACCGGAACGGTCGGATCATCGGGGTGAGGATCATAACCCCCAGTGGGACGAACGCTTGCGTCGCCAGCGCCGCCACACTTCGCGGGCCGGGCTCGGCGATGAAGATCCCCTCGCGGTCCCGAACCGCTGACGCCAAGATGGATCGGGCGTCGTCGGGACGGAAGTGGTGAAAGGCGGTGAACACGGTGCGGAACCCGGGCAGCCGGTCTGGCACCTCGGTGGCGCTGACCGACTGCTCTTCGAACGCGACCCCCGCCGTCGTCCCCGCGACCCGGTAGAGGGCCGCGGAGTTCGGGTACTTGTCGGTCAAGTAGACGTGTACGTCCACCCCGCTCGCCCGCAGGGCCGGAAGGAGATCGGGCCACGGCCCGCCGCCGCCCGAGCACAGGTCCACGATCTGGGTCGCGCCGCTCTCCGTAACGGCTGCGGCCAAGCGGGGCACCAACCCGTTGTACACCTTGCCGAGGCGGATGGCCACGACCAGGTAGTCTGTGGCGGCGTCACGAAACGTTCGCGGCCACCAAGACAGGTCTTCGAGTTCCACCAAGTGGCGCCGCTTCATCCGCACTTCCCTCTGTGGCCTAACGAAAAGGATCACGGGGCGGCGGTCCTCAACCTTTCCACTTCAGACCCCACGCCATCCGCCGCTCCCGTGCATCCGCTGGTTAGCTGGCTTTCACAATCGGGAGGATTAAATCGAGTCATCCAACCTGCCCTGGGTCCCATCGATTGTTGACCTAGGCTACTTCCCCGCTGTTTCCTTGGACTTCTTCAAAACCCGCTCTAGATTGAACGAATCGGGTTTTTGCCTTGGCGGAAATTCGACAAAAGTTGGCAAGTCACGCTCGATCACATCAAACACCATGGAGCCGAGACCAAGACGTTCGTCCCACCAACGGTTGTAGAGGTTCGAGTCCGTATCAGCGCGTTCAAACGGGTCGCGTCTCAAGTTGAAGATCTTTGGAATTCGCAACTCCACGAACGGTTCTCGCCACAAGTCAAACCGTTTTGCTCGTTGTTCGTAAAAGACGAATTTCCAGTCTTCAACCCTGACGTTAACTAACAAGCCATCGTCGTTGAAATAGGCGAAGTCTCGGCGGGGAGACTGTTTCTGTTTTCCCGTCAAATAGGGCAACAGGTCATATCCATCTAAATGGACCTTGAACAGTTTCTTTCCTACGGTATGTCCAGCCCTCAACTTTTCCTTGATGCCGGGCACTCCGACGGCGGCCATTAAGGTGGGTACCCAGTCTTGGTGCGAAGTAATCTCGTTGGAAATCGAATTCGGTTTGATACGCCCGGGCCAACGCACTACACAAGGCACGCGATAGCCGCCTTCCCAATTTGTATTTTTTTCGCTCCGAAACGGCGTGATTCCACCATCGGGCCATTGATTGAAATGTGGACCATTGTCGGTTGAGTAAATCACGATCGTATTATCTGCAACACCCAACTCGTCAATTAATGTCAGCAATTCCCCAACCTGGTCGTCGTGCTCAAGCATTCCGTCGGCGTAGAAACCCTGCCCCGACTTTCCCTCATGCTCAGGACGAATATGAGTGTAATAGTGCATCCGGGTCGAATTGAACCAGGTAAACCAAGGTGTTCCGGATTTGTCATTACGTTCGATGAAGTCCTTGGCGGCGGCCAGAAACTCGTCGTCAACGGTTTCCATTCGCTTGCGAGTGAGAGGCCCGGTGTCTTCGACGCGACCATCTGCAAAACTGCGGATAACGCCGCGCGGTCCGTGTTTCTTTCGGTACTCAGGGTCTTTGGGGTAGTCGACATTCTCTGGTTCCTCTTCTGCATTTAGGTGATAGAGGTTGCCGTAGAATTCGTCGAATCCATGGTTGGTTGGCAAAAATTCGTCTTTGTCGCCCAGATGATTCTTGCCAAATTGGCCTGTTGCATATCCAAGCGGTTTTAAGAGTTCTGAGAGAGTCGGATCCTCCGGTTGAATGCCAACATCCGCCCCGGGTGTGCCCACCTTCGTCAAGCCCGTCCGTATGGGCATTTGACCGGTGATAAAAGCCGCGCGGCCTGCCGTGCAGGACTGCTCTGCGTAGTAATCCGTGAACCGCATTCCTTCGCGAGCCAGACGGTCGATGTTGGGTGTAAGGTACCCCATCATTCCGTCGTTGTTGTAGCTGACATTCCAATAGCCGATGTCGTCACCAAAAATGACGAGAATGTTTGGCTTGTCATCCTGAGAGCGCGCGAGCCCAGGCAGGGCCAGAAAGATGGCCAACGCGGAAATGTGTAATAGTCTGTTTCTATTCATGTTGCTTCTCGAAAACGATAATGAGGTTCCAGCCAGCTAACGCGACGGATCACCAAGTCGCCGCGATGATCTTTCCATTGCCGAAACGCACCATTCGGCGACTTTGGTGCATCCGATTGTTCGTCGGCGATTGCGTTACCGACTCAGGTTCGCATCGTGCCAGTCGTGCCCACACCATAGACATTGTTGAGCCTGTGGAGTTCGCACGATTCGATTACACATTGAACATCGATTTATTGTCAAGTCAGCACCGTTCTCACGCAACACCCTAGCGGCAGCAATGCGGCGGAATTCTGTGTCTCCATTCGCGAGCAACTCAGCGACTTCGGGCGACGGATGAGGTACAAGTTCTTCTGTTGTTGCAGATTGCCCGAAAGCATTTGGCAGTTTGACCTGAATCCGTAGAGTTTTTGCACTGAGTTTTTCAGCATCTGTCAGCAGTGACGAGTAGTTGTCCCAAATGTAATTGGTCAAGCATTGGTCGTCATCGTAGTTGGCAGGATCGTATTGCATCTTAAGGGGCGCATCATGCTATGATTTGGCGACGTAGTTGGTGCTTCAGTTTTGGCCGACGAACGACGCAGATCACCCCGCGGCGAGAAAGTAAATGATGTACGAAACAACGTGTTGCCGCTGGGGTGGATCTGATTGTTCGTCGTTTTCGTTCGGCGACTGGCCCAACGCCACGCCGCTAAATTGCAAGTGTACTCGATGGGAATTGCGAACAGGAACCGTCAGCGAATAAAGAAGGACAAGAGGAGAGAAGGTGGAACACTAATAGCCACTAATCTTCACTAATCGACACTAATAGTCAAAAGATTAGTGTCGATTAGTGAAGATTAGTGTTCCCGGCTTCCTTCCTGACGGTTATCGACCATAGCCTAGTCAACTAAGCACCAATCATACGATTACCGCAGTTGCGAAACACTGGAAGCAACAGCCAACTGATTCAATTGGGCCAACGGACCTCACGTTCCGTTGCACCTTTGCCTGGGGTTGGTTAGCTTTTTTTAAGGAGACGAACGTTACCGATCACCCAGTTCGCGGAGTGATCTATCCATCGGAAAAAGGCCCATTCGCGAACTTGGGGTGCATCGGATAGTTCGTCCGGCTTTATGGCGGCATCGTGAAGGTGCCAACCATTGAGCCAGGATTTGCATCAATAATCCTTGCGACGTCAGATTCCGAGAGTTTACTGTCCGCAGGATCGAGCATAGCAATATTCTTCAAATTCTCAAAAGTCGGTAATGCCTCAGCGCTAACTGCAGGTCCAAGTCGAATGTAAAGTTTGTTGTCATATGTGCGAATTGCAGGCAGTCTCGAAAGTTCCGAGAGCGGGACCAGTCGCTTGTCTGTTCCGTGCCAAGTTGAAAGATCAATGAATTGCATCGGTGACCCTTCAAGCATCTTTCGCCTCGGTATCCGCGCTCCATCATCTTCTAGGCGATCACATGCCGCCCAAATTGCGGCAAGTTCCTCCTCTCGCAACTCGCCAGCTTTGTCAGCAGCCCGATACGGCCTTTGTGATTTATAGTCTAGCCAAAGAGAGTATGACGAATATGTGACTATGCTGGCAGTGATCGTCATCAAGAGATACAGTTTGCGAGGTGTTGAGGTCATTGATGCCTCGGTTGTTGCGGACGAACGTTTCGGATAACGCGGCCGGGAGTTGACGTTGCCGAGCGAAGCGAGCCATCCGGCCTATTCCGGCTCGCGTTCATCGGTTTGTTCGCCCACGGTCTGCGTTAGCCAATAATCTGACGACCAGTAGTATAGGGAAGGCAGCGGAGAACTTTTGACCGTCTGCCATTTTTCACGGTCCGTTTGCGAGTCCCATTTTAGATAATGGTCACGTCGTGGGTCCAGACTGCGCCAACTCGGATGACGCACTTCTTCATCTTTGGGAGCACGCACGTATTCTTTGAATCGACTCTCGCACGCCCCATGCTGAGCGAAGGCTGTCTGTCCTTCGATCAACGAGCACCTGTTTGCGCCACCGGCCGAATCCGGAAAGGCGAGCTGCACAATGTCGTCCTCCCAGTAGCAAATTTGGCAGATTTCGTACGAGCCGGGCGGTTCGCTGAATACTCCGTAGCCACAGCACGGACAAGGGTACATGGCAAAGTCTTCAATTGGGCGAACGATGGCGGTAACCGAGTCGCCGCCATGAAACTATGATTTGCATAAACGCACGATCGGCGACTTCGGTTCACCACTTGGTTATGTGGAATTTCTCGACGGTGGATGGTCTGCCCATAGGTTCAATTCGTCAAGATCCCGCACTGACAGAGGGTCGTCTTTTCTTGTTCCAACGACTGTCGATGCCCCACACGAAGGACACAAGGCGGTATTACGGTCGTCCGTCCATTTTACGATTTCACTAAACGAAAAAATATATTTGCAGCTGTAACAGCCACAGCGAGGACTCTTTCCCAGTTCTTCTGCATTAAATGAATCGGATATAAGACGATCTCCGCCTTTTATCCCCCAAAACATCCTGGATGCCTGAGTGGCGAGTTGCTGCAGGTTTCGACATTCACGTAGTCCAGGTCCGTTTACGGATATCCGATTCGCGAAGATAATCATGAAGCTGAAACGAAGATTTGTGACACACACCCCCCAACCATTGGTCACTGTAAGGACAGCCATTAGATCGCCCAACAGGGACGACGTGAACAAGTCCGGATAGTAGACTTCAATATGATGGTAAAGATGTTCGTTGTACCAATCATCTACCAGGTAGAAGTCTGGCTCATCGATGTCATTGTCTGGGGCTACGATTCCGTACTTTCCCAACGTCAGAAGAAGTTGCTCGCGCACAGCCTCAAATCGCTCGTAATTTGATTGCGTTTCATCCCCAAAGTTTTCGAGAAACGCTGTGTCATAGTATTCGATTACTGTCATCGCTCTTCCCACATAACGGCCGCCGTCACCGAGCCGCTGGAAGCACGCTCGCCATTGGCAAACCGCGCGATAGGCGGCTTCGTGTGCACGGCATTGTTATTTGGCATTTTCGTATTGTTCTCGAAGTTCATTGAGGTCAGTATCGCTGATCAGGTCTTTCGTGCAACCAGACTCATTGAGTATCCAACGCCAAAGATCATAGTCATGGTGGATTCGTGGGCATTCAAACGCGCCTGACCAACGAATGTCGTCAGCCTGCCATCTTGATATCTTTATGTGCAGCGTTCCCTCATCATCGTACGAATGCCAATTGCGCCAATACCATGTAATATCGATCGGTTCTTTGTAGCAATGTTGCCACCATGGTGGAGGATTCTCGATTTCTTGTTGTGTAGTCATGTGCATTGGATCGCCGTTGCAACAGAGAGTAAATCCTGCACCGTCAGAGTTGAACGCGACAGCCATGTTTGCGCCGCACGTGGGGCATCGAGTCTCGACGATTTTATTAAGCGACGCGTGATTACGCACCATCGCAATGATCAGATCG
>JBGTEU010000221.1:0-3221 GCA_041747595.1 Bythopirellula sp. | reverse complement strand
CTTCCAACACGTCATAATGGTTCGCATGTCGCCGCTGCGTTTTATCTTTGCGAGTCTTTGGCAATTCCGCCGGGTGCATTTGGCCGTGGCGGCGGGGGTCGCTGTTGCGACGGCGGTGATTACCGGTGCGCTGTTGGTGGGGGATTCGGTCCGCGGCAGCTTGCGCGATCTGGTGATGGAGCGGCTGGGAGACATCGACACTGTGCTTGTCGCCGAACAGCCGTTTCGCGCGGAACTCGCCGAGGAACTTGCTAACGATAATCAAGATGCACAAGGAGCATTCGCCCCGCTGCTGTTCATCCCGGGCAGTATGTCGTCGACCGGCGACCGGCTGGAACAGGCGACGCAGCTTTCCATTTTCGGCGTGACCGAGGAATTCTGGCAGCTAGGCGATGGAGGTCCCAAGGAACCTCTCACCGGCGACGAAGCCATCATTACTCAGGCAATCGCCAGCGAACTGCACGCGAAAGTCCACGACGAAGTGCTCTTGCGCGTGGCCGTGCCGAGCAACATTCCCGCCGACAGCACGCTGGGGGACAAAGACGATGCGACGACCGTGCGACGCTTGATCGTGAAGGGGATTGTCAACACGGGTATCTCACGATTCAGCTTACAACCATCGCAGCTTGAACCTCTAAATGTGTTCGTGCCGCTTGCCACATTGCAGCGACTCTTGGAGATTTCTGGCAAGGCGAATGTCGTGGCGGTGGGGGGGGAAGACCAGCGACTCGTTGAACCGCGGCTAAGGGAGGAAATGAAAAAAACGCTCAAACCGAAGCTTGCCGACTTTGGTTTACGCGTCGAGAAAGTGGCCATCGGCGAGCCGGCGGTGAGTCGGTTTGTGCAACTCTCGGCGGAGCGGTTGGTACTCGCGCCATATTTGGTGGAAGTCGTCGAGAAGGAGTTCTCGGCCGCGAAACCGCAAGCGGTTGTCACGTACTTGGCGAACTCGATCAATCTTGGGGAGAAGACGATTCCCTATTCGACGGTGACGGGGATCGAATCGACCAACGAGCTTGGCCCCTTGCGCGATGAAGCCGACAACGCACTGGTGCTCGGGGACAATGAAATCGTCCTCAACGACTGGGCCGCTACGCGACTGGAAGCCAAAGTCGGCGACACCGTTACGATTAAATATTACGAACCAGAAACCACACACGGCCAACTCATCGAGCGCACGACCGAGCCGCTCACGGTGAGGCAAATTGCTCCGTTAAAGACTGCCGACGGTCAGCCCACCACCGTCGCCGATGAAAACTTCACACCGGAACTCCCCGGCGTGACCGACGAGCGCTCGATCAGGGATTGGGAGCTGCCCTTCAAGCTCGTTGAGAAAATCAACCAGGAAGACGAAGACTACTGGGACGAGTACCGCACGACCCCCAAGGCGTTCGTGTCGCTCAGCCTCGCCAAAAAACTTTGGTCGACCCGCTGGGGCTCGATCAGCGCGCTCCGCTTGCCGATCACGGAAGTCATCACACGGGAAAAAGTAGAAGCAAAACTCACCGCGGCCATCGACCCCGCGGCGCTCGGCATGAAATGGCTTCCGGTGAAGGAGCAGGGTCTTGCCGCGTCGCGGGGGACGACTGCGTTCGAAGGTTTGTTTCTCGGATTCAGCTTTTTTTTGATGGCTTCGGCGATCATGTTGATCGCCCTGTTGTTTCGCTTAGGCGCGGAAGGTCGTGCGAAAGAAGTGGGGATTCTAGCGGCGGTTGGTTGGAGCGCGAATCGCCTGCGGAGAATCTGGCTCGCGGAAGCGACCGTCGTCGCAACCTTCGGCGCGGTGCTCGGAGCAGTTGGAGGAATCGTCTACGCGGCACTCATGGTTTTTGGCCTCAATACTTGGTGGGTCGCGGCGACGGTCACGCCATTTTTGAAACTGCACGTCAATCCCACGAGCCTTGCGATCGGCTTTACCATCGGCGTAATCGTTTCGCTGATCACGATTTGGTGGTCGCTGCGAAAACTCACGCAGCTCGAACCGCGGCAACTTATGGCTGGCGATACCAGCGATCCGCGCGACGTGGCACGGCTTAGCATGAAACCGCAACGGACTTGGCTGCCCGCAACATTCATTCTCACGGCCATCGGAATCGGCATGGGGGCCATGTTCGTGGGACTCCGCGATGAAGCGCAAGCCGGCGCATTTTTTGGCAGCGGGGCACTCGTGCTCACGGCACTCTTAATTTGGCTCCGTGCAAGGCTGCGACAGCCGACGTTCACCGCACCGGCGACACTCTCACTGGCGGGTCTTACATTTCGCAATGCGCGGCGCAGCCCGAGTCGCACGATCTTGTCGGTTGGCCTTGCGGCGGTCGCCAGTTTTCTGATCGTTGCCCTCAGCGCGTTTCGGCTCGCTCCGACCGAAGGGGGCACCGGCGGTTTCGATCTGATGGCCACCGCCGATCTGCCGGTTTTCTTTGATCTCAATACCACCGCCGGTCGCGCGGAACTCGGTTTCTCCGCCGACTATGAAAAATCGCTCTCCGGGGTCGAGGTCCGCTCCTTTCGAGTCCGTGGTGGTGAAGATGCGAGTTGTCTGAACCTGTATCAAACGTCGCAGCCGCGCGTCGTGGGCGTGCCGGAGTCGTTTTATGACGAAACAGAATTCGCATGGGCGAGTCACGCTGGTTCCGAGAACAACAACCGCTGGAAGTTGCTCGGCACGACACCCCGCACCCATGAAAATAGACAACCGATCGTGCCCGTCGTGCTCGACAAGAACACGGCCGCGTATAGCTTGCACCTGTCGGGCGTCGGTGCGCGGTTCATGATCCGCGACAGCTTCGATCAGTCGGTAACGCTGGAAGTGGTGGGCCTGCTCGCCGGCAGCGTCTTGCAAGGCAACGTGATGATGAGCGAAGCGAACTTCTTGCGGCTCTATCCCGACGCGGCGGGTCAAAAACTGTTTCTGATTCGCAATGGTTCTGCCGAGCTTGACAACGAAGAGCTTGCTTCGCTTTTGGAAACGCGGCTCGTGGATCACGGCTTTGATGCCGTGTCAGCTACTGGGCGGCTCGCCGAATTCATGGCCGTGCAGAATACGTATCTCTCGACGTTCCAATCGCTGGGGGCGCTGGGCCTGCTGATGGGAACCGTGGGGCTCGCCGTCGCGCAGCTTCGCAGCGTGATCGAACGCCGGGGCGAACTCGCGTTGCTGCGGAGCGCCGGTTTTCGCCGCCGCCGGTTGGCCGAGATGGTGCTCGGAGAAAACATTTCGC
>JBGTEU010000220.1:0-2171 GCA_041747595.1 Bythopirellula sp. | reverse complement strand
TCCCACTTGGTGAACTTGGGGATCTGGCAATTGATCGCCAGCGCCGTTTTGAGGGCGAGGTCATACGCCTCGCGATTCATCACCGGCAAAGATCCTGGCAAACCAATGCAGACCGCGCAAGTTTGCGTATTAGGTTCCGCTCCAAATTGCGTGCTGCAGCGGCAGAAGAGCTTGCTCTTGGTGGCAAGCTGCACATGCACTTCCAGGCCGATGATGGTGGTGTAGGGTTGCGACATAGATTACGGCAAAGTTGGTCGGCGTTGGTGCCAATCGGTGGCGGTTTCGAACATGTGGGCCGCGCGGAGGAGCGATTCCTCGGCAAGTGGCGGGGCCATCAACTGTAGGCCGATCGGCAAGCCCGTCTTGCTGAATCCGCAGGGCAAGCTGATCCCCGGCAGGCCCGCGAGGTTCGCGCTCACGGTGTAAAGGTCGACCAAATACATCGCGAGCGGATCGTCGACCATTTCGCCGATCTTGAATGCGATTTGGGCGGTGACGGGTCCCGCGATCAAATCGACTTCGCCAAACGCGTCGTCGAAATCCTGGCGAATTAGTCGCCGGACCTTGAGCGCTTTTAAGTAGTAGGCGTCGTAATAGCCGGCACTCAAAGCATAGGTGCCGAGCATGATCCGTCGCTTCACTTCGGAACCGAATCCTTCCGAACGTGACCGGCGATACATGCGGACCAGCGTGGAATCGAGGCGCCGCAAACCGGCTTGATTTCCCGAGGCTTCGAGCTCCTTGCGCTCGGCGGCAAGCTCCGTGAGCGTTGCCTTTTCGTCGGTGCGATGGCCGTAATGAACGCCATCATAGCGGGCCAGATTGCTCGACGCTTCGCAGGGTGCGATGACGTAATAAGTCGCCACCGCGTATTTGCTGTTGGGGAGCGAAACCTCTTTGACGGTTGCTCCCAGCGATTCGTAAACGCGAACCGCTTCGCGGATGGCTGCTTCGACTTCGCCATCGAGACCTTCCGCAAAATGCTCGCGGACCAAACCGAGCCGTAAACTGCTCAGTGGCTTGGTCACGCTTTGCGAAAACTCGGGGACTCCCGTATCGAGCGACGTGGAATCTTGAGGATCATGGCCCGCGATGGTTTCCAGTAATAGGGCGGCGTCTTGGGTGGTGCGCGCCAACGGGCCGACTTGATCGAGACTGCTGGCAAACGCGACCAAGCCGAAGCGGCTCACGCGGCCATAAGTCGGCTTGAGGCCGACAACACCACACAGCCCAGCGGGTTGGCGAATCGATCCCCCCGTATCGGTGCCGATGGAAAGCGGGGCCATTTCCGCGGCCACACACGCCGCGGCACCGCCGCTCGAACCACCCGGGGTTCGCTCCAAATCCCAGGGATTCCGAGTGACTTGGAAGGCAGAGTTCTCGGTCGAGCCCCCCATGGCGAATTCGTCCATGTTCGTGCGGCCAATGGGCACGGCGTCGGCGGCTTTGAGTTTCGCCACGACGGTCGCATCGTAGGGAGCACGAAAATTCTCCAGCATCCGCGAAGCGCAAGTGGTGAGCGTCGCGCGGTCGCAAAGCACATCTTTGACCGCCACCGGCAACCCCGCCAATTTGCCGAGCGGTTTGCCGGCCTTGCGGCGTGCATCGACGTCGGCTGCTTGGGCGAGCGCTGTTTCAGCTTCGGTGCGTAAGAATGCGCCCACCTGCGGGTCAACTGACGCAATGCGGTTCAGATACGCCTGTGTCAATTCGACGGCGGTGATTTCGCCTCGGGAAAGTCGCTGCAGTTGCTCGGTGGCCGAAGTCTCGACAAGCGACATTTGGAAGACCCAGACGGAGGTATTTCATTCACCCAACAGTCTCAATCGCCCAGCACGGGAGGCACGAGATAGCCACGACCGTTGTGCCTAGGGGCGTTGGCTAAGGCTGCTTCGCGGGGCAAACTCGCGTGAACTTCATCCGTGGCGAACACATTATGCACCTCAACCGCGTGAGCCATCGGCTCGACCCCTTCCGTGTCGACTTCACCGAGCTGATCGACGTAGCCGACGATGTTGGCCAGTTCCCCGGCGAGCCGGTCGATTTCCGCGTCGCTCAATTGCAGCCTCGCGAGCAGCGAAACATTTTCCACGTCGGCACGAGTGATTGCCATCAGAATCGCCTATGATTAAAAAAGCCGCGACCTTTGGTCGCGCATGAGCGCGACCAAA
>JBGTEU010000219.1:0-11370 GCA_041747595.1 Bythopirellula sp. | reverse complement strand
GCGTCGCGCTGCAAATACGCTTCGGTAGCTTGTTTTAGCCCAGCAAGCTGGGGATAGTGCTTATGCAAAAAATCGAGGCTTTTAAAGGCGTCGCTGAGTCGATTGGCTGCCAGCATCTGCTCTACTTCTTTCAGCACGAGTTGCTCGTAGAGTTCGATCTTGGCAATATCTTTCCACGAAACGGCGTAAAGAACCGACGGGTCGCTCAAGCGACGCAATTCGAGCGAGCCATTCTCTGGAAAGGGAGTGGGCACTTTGCGGTCAGGAAAACTCAAGAGTTGAACGTCGATCGCAACATTGTCGTTGGCCTCGTTGAGCGTGATGCGATCGAACGGTGCTTGATCGATGAGTGAGCCAAGGTATTCAGCCTCTTGTCCCCACAAGGAATGCGCGCTCAACACCAGCATGAAAATGCCAATGGGGACGAGCAATCGCTTTTTTGTGAGACACTCGATCATGGGAGTGTTCCTCATCAGGGACGATTGATAACGAGCAACGTGCCGTCGGCAGCCGCCAAAATCAGACGCGTGGCGTAGGGGATCGGTCCCGCGACGATGGCCTGTTCGAGGGGCGTTGTTGCTGAGAAGGTGCCGTCCGCTAGATTCACCCGCGAGATGCCGTGAAGTTGCCAGGCGACAAAGGCCGCGTCGCCGTCAATGAGAGGCGTGCCGGCGGGTTGTTTGTCTTCCAAGGGGATTCGCCACCCGACTTCGCCCGCGCCCGTTACAAAAACAAGTTCGTCGGCATCAGTCACGAAGAGAAAACCATCGCCCGCTGGGAAAGGCCCCCAAGTGATCTGCCCGCCAACGTCGAGGGGAGTTGCGGACTCAAGCGTAGGCAACTTGAAAATGGCCAACGCACCCGCATCCGTGCCGGCGACGGCAACCTCGCCGTTGACTGCCAGTCGGGTATTCAGCACGGTCGAACCTAACGGCGTTTCGGCCGCGACTTCGAGATGCGGTTGCGGGTCGGCGGCTAACGTGACCAAATAAATCTGCTCGTTGCCATCGCTGAGCACGAATTGCGAATTCTCTGCCGTGCCGTAAACTGCCGGAGTCAGCCAACGGTATCGTGTGTTGGCTTCCAAGGGGGGCTGAAACGGCGTCGCCAGCTGCTCCCCATCATCGGCATTCAGAAAATAGACTTGGCCTACATGCGTTGGCGCGAGAAAACCATTTCGCCAGGCAACCAACTCCGACGTGAGTTCGCCGGGGAGTTTCAGTGACTTGAGTTCTCCCCGTGGTGCGCCAGGGCGATAGTGCAGCAGAGTCGGAGATCCGATTTCGCCCGCCACTATGCGTCCCTCTCCCAGGGAAGTGCTCTCGGTAAAGATCGGCATCCCGCGGCGTGAACTCGAAGATCGCTCGGCACGGTCTTGAATCCGCCGTGCGAGCGCTTCGCGGTCGAGTTGAAACGCTGCGCCCGAAGTCGTGACGGCTGCGATGCGTGCGCCCACGGGGTCAATCACCGGTGCGCCGGCCAGCGGCACAGCGAGTTCGGTTTGCCAGACGGTTTGCCCCGAAGTGGTATTCGTCGCCGCAACGATGCTCCCCGCTTGATCCGCCCCACGACGGACATGAATGACCACGTTGCCGATCACCTGAAGGGGATGGTTGAATGTCGCCCCCGCGAAATCGTCCTCCAAATTGCTCAGGCGAATGCTGTTACCCGTGGCTTGAATCGCGAGTTTGTTTAACTGCTTGTCACCGATCCATATACTTCCGTCATGGAGCATCGCGAAGCGGGCTAGGCTCGAACCTTTTTCGGCGTCGCGTACCGCGATCGCACTTAAGGCGGCTTTCCCCGACGCGCTTGCCACGTCAAACACGGAGATCTGCCCCAAGCTGGTAATCGCCACCAAACGTCGGCCATCCACCAAAAGCGGTGTGTCGACGGTACCCGTTAAACGGCGATTCAGGTCTTTTACTTCGGGAAGACCTTGCTCGTTGGTTTGCAACACGATGAGGTGGCTTGTCGAAAGACCGGCATTGATCGCGATGATGAGTTTATTCAGAACTTTGGTCGGCGGCACATGAATGCTGCCGGCATTGTGGCCGAGATAATAGACGCCGAGGCACGAGTTATCATCCGTGGAAATGGTGTACAGGCTCGAATGTTCACCAAGCAAATAAAGCCGCCGGCTGCTTTCATCAATCACCGGTGGCGTGGCCAAGCCCTGGCCGAACTTGATAACTCCCGTTTGTTGACCCGTGGCGAGATTCACCAGTAACATTTTGCCGTCGGGTTGTGCGACGTAGGCTTGCTCGCCAGCGATGACGGGCTGAAAGGATTTCCCTTCCAAGGGCAATCGCCAAATTGATTTACCACTTGATCCCTCCATCCGGACCAATTCCTGATGGACCGAGTCGGTAAAGAGTAAATCGCCGTTGGCGAGTCTCATCGGTGCCAAGCGGGGATCGCTCCCCACGTAATGACGCCACAAAACGGCACCGTCGCTCGCCTGAAGGCCGAAAATGGCACCACCGACCCGAACCGCGAGATTTCCTTGAGCGTCGGCCGTCCCACGTTCGCTACGTTCGGCCAGAGTGAGAGACGCGACCAGCGGGCTTGGGCGGTCGCCTTGCACCGCGTCTTTTGACTCGGCAACGAACTCGACGACTTCGACTTCCACGGAAGAAATCTCGGCGACTTTGTCCGTGAGCGACTTGTCGTTGATCAGTGCGGGGTGTTGCTCAAGCAATAGGTTGCGCAAGTTATAGGCCGCGCCAATATCCCGGGTGTCTAGCGCGGCTTGGATTGCCTTGAGTGCCTTGGCCAGATCCTGTCCTTGCACGCGATTGCGTTCCACTCGTAAGAGCGACTGTTCCACTTCGTCGAGCAAGACTTCGTCGCGAAATTCCTTGGGGATGTATTTCGTATTCATGCAGAGCGAGAGTGCATCGCGAGTTTGTTCGACACGCTCCGCGGCAACTTCCAAGTCGGTGGTTTCCTCGGCTTGCGTCGCCAGACCCTTGGCGATTTTGGGGAGCAGCGATGCCAGATCGCGCTGCGCGGAACGAAAGTCGGCTTCGTCTTCGATATCCTCCAGAACGCTCCGCGCCGTTCGAAGGGCGCCCACAAAGTTACTCGCGGTTGACGTGTCTTTCCACAGTCGGGCCAGTCCGAGTTTCACAGTGGCGGCACTGTGCTGAGGGTGCCCGGGAAAGGTGACGACGAATTTTTGGTACTGCCCGATCGCCTGCGTGTAAGACCCCCCCTCAAAATAGTTGGTGGCCTCTTCCAACACGACGTCGGCATTCTCGCGGTTGAGCAAATAGTAAATCGCCGCGCCGGCGATCATGAGGACGAGCAATCCTCCGCCTCCGTAGAGAATCAACCCTGAGTCCCATTCATTCTTGGAGCGATCTTTTTTCTTCTTGCTTTTTGTCTTGGGGGGCCTGGTCGCGGCGGCTTTTTCGGCGAGCAATTCTTCAACGGCCGATTCCTCACGAGCTTTCGAGGAAAACGAGGCCAACGCCGAAAGGCGACCGCTGGAAAGTGCCGGTGACGTTTGGGAATCTTCAAAGATGCTGCTTGTTTCCCCCATGGGTGCGTCGATTTCCTCGAGCCGCAAATTTTGCCGCGAGTCGACAGGGCTCAGGGTGGGAATCTCTTCTTCGGTCACCAAGCCGAGATTCTCTTGCGTCTCCACCGGAGGCTCCGGCACGACAACGTGGCCCAAAATACTCGATTCCGCGGAGGGCGAGACGGTGAGCGTGGTCTGCAGAAGTTCCCGAGCGGCTTGGCGGTCGATTAGCTCTTTCTTGACGAGATATTTCAGGACCGCTTTGGCAGTCAGGCGCTGCCCCTCCTCGGCCGCCTTCTCGCGCAATCTGGCCACGATCGTCACGGAGACGAGTCGGCGTTCTTCCAGCATGTCGAGAAAATCTGAAATATCCATCAGTATTTAAAACTCACAGGTCGAGATCGCCTTCTTCGTAACTCATCAAGCGGATTTCTTCCATTCCCACCCCCGTTCCCGCGTCGAGCGCGGCAACCACGAACTCATGCCGCGCGTCGCCGTTGGCTTGCACGAGCATTTTCGCTGGCCCCGACTTGTCGGCACCCCGCGCTTCACGCAGCTTGATGAGCATCTCCTGTACGCTCGTGGCACGCTGCTCTTCTGCCCAGGCGGGTGCCCCGATCCAAAAGATGTTGTCCTCGTCGACGCGGACCACAATCGAGTCTTGTTCCAAGTCTTCCACCGTAGGGGCCGCCGCTGCTTCGTCGTCTTGCACGGGTGGCACTTCCAACGACTTTTGCAGGGCGAACGCGGCCGTAATCATGAAAAAAATCAAGAGCAGAAACGTCACGTCGACCATGGGAGTGAGGTCCATTACCTCCTCCTCTTCGTCGTGCCTGCGATGCCGGGGTATGGCATCTTCACTGTAATGAATTTCTTCGCTCATAAGGTAATTAGGTCAACGTTCGCTAGTCGGATTCCAAGACGGCGAGGAAGATTTTCGCACCTTCCACCTGAGACACCGTCTTGATCACGCGCGCAATTTCGCGGTAGGCGACGTTGCGGTCGGCTTTGATCAAGACATTCTCTTTGTTTTGTTCTTCGCGTCCCTTCGTGACCGCTTCCAGGATTTTCTCGGTTTGTTCGTCCGCGTCATCCGACAGACGCGCTCCTGCGATCTTACCATCCGCTAAATAGATGGGTGCCGATTCGACCCCTCCATCGCTGACGGTGATGATGACGGAGTTTTTCTTGTCGACGCCCGTGCCATACCGGGCCTTGGGCAGGTCGACGGCACTTTGTTGATCGGGCGTGGAACAAACAAGGAAGAAGATCAGTAGCAGAAACGTGACATCAATCATGGGGGTGATGTCCATTTCCGCGTCGTCGGTGCGCAGACGACGAATCAGCGACTCGTCGGCGTCCAGAAGTTCGTCGGTTTGGAGGGTCGTCATCGGAATTGATCGAGATAAATTGTCGTCCCGAGTGCTTAAGCTTGAATGACCTTCAGGGTTTCCAGCAGCCGGGAGATTCCCACGCCTACGAGATCTTCCATCTTACGAATACGGATGTTGACGTTTGCGGTGGTGAGAATCAAAGGAACGGCGATGGAAAGCCCGAGGGCCGTCGTAATCAAAGCGAATTGGATATCCTCGGCCATGCGGACGGGATCGACTTTATCGCCACTACTGAGGTTGGCAAATGCCCCCATCATGCCCATCACCGTACCGAGCAACCCAATCATCGGGGCGCTCTTAGTGACGGTGGCAACCCAACTCAGGCGATGCTCAATGTCGGAGAGCACGTCCCCCTGAAACCGTTCGGCAACGCGTCGCCGCAACTTGTCGTAACCCAAGTCGCGATTGTTGATCGCGTAGAGTGCCAGTTGAGGAAGCGCTCGGCGGTCTCCCTCGCAAAGTTCCGTGACCGCGTCGTAATTATTCATGACCAACGCCTGGTCCAATTCGCTCAAAAATTCTTCTTGTTCGTCCTCGTCGGCAAAGCGGGTTTGCCCCACTCGGCGCCAGACCATGATGATGCAGAAAAATCCCCAGAGCGCAAGAATCGTCAACACGCCGTAAACCGTGTTGTTCATAATAGTAATAAGCGTATCCATAGGCACCGTCGACGATCTTGTTGTTTAGAAATAGCTTTGGTCGATAATTTCGAAACCGTACGAGCTTCCGTCGCGAGTCACGGTAAACACGGTTTCGCGAATGGTGTTCACATCACGCCCTTGTGAGAATTGATTTTCCATCGTCCAGAGAATGCTTTCCACCTCGAAGGGATAAAAGAGCAAGACTATGTTTCCCAGCTTGGCAATCTCGGCCTTGCGGGCCAGTTGATCGGTCAGCACCGGCATCGGGCCGTCGGCGGCCGACGTATACCCCCGATTTTCCTTGACGGGTTCCGCGGAGCGCGTCTGCGGCGTGCCCTGACTTAAATTGAACGCATAATGCACCTGGTTATCGCGACCGAGCACGCCGATTTCAATCTTATGGTAATCGAGCCAGCGCCCAAATTCCGCCGCAGACTCCGGTTCAAAGCGAATCTTCCACCTTTCCCAACGGGGCACGCGCTCCACAACCCCGTCGCCCCCGGGCCCAGCCATGCGGGCATCCCCCAAACCTTTCCCCTTGCCAGCCTCATTCACGGCTTCCAGGTTTTCGTCGGAGAGTAGCACTTCGTTTGCCGAAGCGGCTAAGGAGAGGGACTCGAGAGTGGTTTCAAGTTCCGGCTCGGTGAGCTCCGGAGCATCCTCGGCTCCTGGTGGATCGGGTTCCTCGGCGAAACCTTGATTCGCGCTCGCACTGGTCGCTTCGACCGGCACGACGGGAATGGGCTGCACGCTCACGACCATCTTGTCGGCGAAGTAGACAACCATCAAACCTGCCACGGTAAAGCCCACCAGAATCAGCAAAGCAATAATCATCGTGGCGGTGCGATCATACGCGCTTACCGACAATTGATATTTCTTTTTCGCGGGGCTCGGCGGAGCAGTGGCGGTTGGGAAGGGACTAGGCATCGGCGATTCGTAGGGGCGCAGAGTGGTGGTGAAGTTACTAACCCTTAAGGCGTCACGGGAGAATTGGGCCGTACCTTGCGATACCAATTTTTCCATTTGTCGAGGGCATCGTACCGCTCTGTTTCCGTAAAACTATCGGGCGGCCCATAGCCGTCAAAACGGCGGCTGACATACTTCAAGCCGTCTCGGGCGGCGCGAACCACGCGGGCGTCTGGGTCGGACAAAGCATAAAGCAGCGATGGAACATAATCCAAATCTCGCAATTTGCTCAGGGCCTCGACGGCCAGTAGCCGGGCTTCGGGAGTGCCGTTTCGCAGCAACTGTTCCAATCGCCGAGCCTCATTGGGACCGAGATTCTCAACGTTGATGGCCACCGAGTCGTTGAGCAACGCCTCGAGCTCCGCTCCTTTTGTTTCTTCCAGCATCGACAACAAGTGATCCACCTCGGTCGGTTTTCGTTCGGTGACGAGGCGGCCCTTCTCGAGCTTCATGCGGGCCAGGTTGGCGCTTAGGCCTCGTCCTCCGACCAAAGTCCCCTCGCCCAAATGGGCTTTGATGCTTTTTTGCGTCGAACGCACCAGGAACAAGATGGCGAACGCCGTGGCACATGGGCGCCCCGAGGGGCAAGTCCAGTAGCCCTCGGGGCCTTGCCTTTCCTTGGCAAATTTGAACCCTTCCTGATACCAGGCGGGCTCTTCCTCGACGTTGCCGGTGAGATACTCTTCGAAGCTTTTGTAGCGCTCGACGGAATAGAGCAGATAAAAGGGATACTCCGCATTGGTAAAATCAGAAAACGTCTCGTCGAATAATTTTTGTCCTCGGCCGACAGCCTGCACGACGCGATTGCGATCGAGATTCGCCCCCGAGAGCGTGCGAATTCTTTTCATTTGCGATCCTTCGGCGGCACGCAAAGCCGTGGGAATGGCTTCTTTCTCTTGAGTAGTCGCTTCGTCCTGTGGTGCTTCGCCAGGTTGAATGGTACCCAGGACGTTGGCGCAAATGAGTGTGCTTCCCAAGCCGGCTGATAACATGCTGAGCGTCGTCCGCTCTTGCGGCTTTAGATCAAAATCACCGGGATCAACGCCCTGATAACCCCATCCGCCGCTGGGGTCTTGAGTTCTCAAGAGCCAGTTCGCGCCTGCTTCGACCGACGACACCGAGGGTGCCATCCCCACCTGCATCAATTGCCAATAAGAAAGAATCGCGTATTGGGTCTGCGAGGTGTCACCCGTTTGTGAGCTTTCGTAGCCCCAACCGCCATGTTGCTTCTGGCGACTGGCGAGAACTCCCGCGTAGCGTTCAATCAAGTCGCGGTGTTTCACCGAATTGAGTTCCGCTAGAAAAATGATCGCCAATCCGTTGCTGTATACGTCGTCGTTGCGGATTTGTTCCGCTTGCTGCGACTCGCAGGCGATGAGTGCTTCCTTAACGCGATGATGTTCATGAGAGGCACCATTTTTTAGAAATGCCAAGGCCACCAAGCATTTGCCCCCAACGCGCTCATCGTTGGTGGACTCAAGAAATTTGAGGCCCTTGTCGATAAGTTCTCGAACTTCGGGACTTTCAGGGTTGACTGCCCAAGCCGAGTCAATTGCCGCCACAATCATCAAAAGCGCGGCAAGTAATTGTCCGCATGCGATACGGAGCCCGCAGGTGATACGGAGAATGGGCCCACGATTGTGCAGAGATTTCGGCGCGCGGTACTTGATGACCGTCATATGCGACTCGCCATGCCTACTTAGTTGTTCCGGAGATGTCGCAGCTGTCCACTTGAGGGACGGTTACTAAACCCAGGCGAACTTGAGGATGTCCATGAGGGTCTTCATCGGGAAGTCGATAGTGACAACCACGAGGAAGCATCGGAGCAGGCCGGGCATGTGCTTTGACACCTGAAAGCATGGTAGACTGGCTTTTTCCGCATTGTCAAGTTGCGCCGTGGCTCTCGACCATATGTCGCGGATTGACACTTTTGCGAGCCCTACTTACCATGACAAGTTCTTCACGGCTTGCGATTTGAGCGAGCATTGGTCAGGTAGCTCAGTTGGTAGAGCACTGGACTGAAAATCCAGGTGTCGCCGGTTCGATCCCGGCCCTGACCACTGATTATCCTTCACCAGTAGGCGCAAACAAAAAGCCCGCTGTTTCGCATCAGACGATGCTCCTCAGCGGGCTCCTGAATTCTTGGGTCAGTTCCTGTCGGTCGAAGTCTTGCGACTCAGCCTTTTGAGTTTCCCCCTTAAACCATGTCCTTCAATTTCTTGAGGGGACGAATCTTGATGATGTTGCGGGCCGGCTTGGCCTTGAACATCGTCTTTTCGCCGGTAAACGGATTGATACCTTCGCGTGCCGGGGTAGCGGCCTTCTTTTGGACGACGATCTTGCACAGGCCAGGAATCGTGAAGGTCTCGGGACCCTTCTTGCTGAGGGCTTTGGTGATTTCGTCGTTGAGAGCGTCGAAAACCGCGCCCACATCTTTCTTGGCCACGCCAGTCGTCTCGGCGATGCTGGCGTAAATCTCGGTCTTGGTCGGTGGTTTTTTTGCTGCAACTTTTGCCATGTTCGGAAACCCTCCATAGTGCTCTGGGTGAATAGGGATGCTAGGAATACCCTTGAAACCTAGCACCTATAATTTGTTCGACGTGCTGATTTAAGGTCCGCCAGCACTAAAATACAAGCCGTATTAAGGCATTTTCACGATAAAAATAGGGTTTTTTGGCAAAAAAGGCGTAATCATCCCCGTTTTGTCGCGGTTTGAGAACATTTTGGGAGGATTGCAGCACCGAGAGGGGTTTAATACGTACCTACACGAATCAGGACCCAACCAATCAATTGCCCTAAGCGGGGCAATGATCTAAGATTAAGTCAGGAAAAGCTTTACGTTCACCAGACAGGCTTTGCCCCTGGTCAGGGCGAACAAATGCAACGATTGGGAACGATTTTCCGGCTGAATTCGTCAATAAAGTGGAATAGCTTGTTCGCCATTGCCCTTTGCAGGTAAGGATGCCTCGTTCTTGGTCATTCCCATTTCCTAGGAAACCTCATGCAACATTTCGCTGCGGCTCGTGTGATGACTGCCTGGCAGAGAATACTGATCGGCGTGGTGGTTGTTGGCGTTTCTCTTTTCGCTGACAAGTGTGTTGCCCAACCTGGTGTGATCATCCGTCCTGGTCGAGGTGCTTACGCCGAACAAGCCATGAGTGGCGTTGATCTCCCTTCGGATCGCACTATGGCGCGGGGCATCGATCGCGCGAAAGACAGGATTGCCCAGGGAGAGTTTTCACAGGCGATTCGGTTTCTGGATGAAGTTCTCGCCGGCAAGCAAGACGCATTTTTAGCCGTGGGAGAATCGGGCGAGCATGTCGGCCTCAAAGAAACCGCCAGCGACATGATCCGCGATCTGCCCCCCGCGGGGCGGGAAATGTATGTCTCCACCTTTGGTGCGGTTGCTCGCAAGAAATTGAGCGAAGCGCTCGCCGCGGGAGACACAAGAGCGTTGCGAGGCGTGGCTCAACAATACTTCTACACCCCCGCCGGTTATGAGGCGACGCTGCTTGTCGCTCAGACAGAAGCCGACGGAGGCCGACACTTGTCGGCTGGTTTGCTTTACAATCAGCTTTTGGCAAACCCTGAAGCCGTTGAGCGATTGAATCCTCAACTGGCGTTGTTGGCGGCCAAAAGTCATTTGGCACTAGGCGAAACAGAACGGGCCGCTGAACTGGTCAAGTCGGCAAGCGATCGAAGTGCGACCGCGATTCGGATTGGCGGTGAGAACGAACAACTTCCCTCGGCCGAGCGTGATCCCCTCAGTTGGTTCAAAACCGTTGTGGGGAGTCCGCGGCATGTGGTGACGTCGCTGGTGGATGAGTGGCTCATGCCTCGTGGCAATGCCGCCCGCAACGCCCATGCCTTGGGAGGATTGCCTCACGTGCGCGTCCGCTGGGAGGCACGTTTATTGAGTCACCCCCAGTTCGAATCAATTTACGACGAATTATCGACTTCCCTCGAGCAACGTCGGCAACCGCTGCCTACGGCGGGAACACCCTTGGCGATTGGTAATACGATCATTGCCACCACGGCCCATAACTTGATTGCCGTGGATTTTCGCACGGGTAAACGAGTTTGGCAGACGCAACCCCAGCGGGTGAGCGAATTCGAGCAACTGCTCAATATGTCGGGCGACAGTTTGCCGTTCGACACTACGACTCCTCCGTCACAAGCCTTTGCGCGGCGTTTGTGGGACGACTATCTCTACAACTCCGTGAGCAGTGACGGCGAACGGGTGTTTGTGATTCGTGATCTCAAAATTCCTGAATTCAACGAATCCGACGCTTGGGCCATGCCGTTCCGTGGCGATCTGAGCAACGACGGCAGCTCGTTCGCCAACCGACTGTGCGCCTACGATTTAGCCACCCAGGGAAAGCTTGTCTGGGAAATCGACGGAGCCGCCATGGAAGGGGACCTCGCTGGTGGCTATTTCTTGGGCGCGCCGGTCGTTGTCGATCAGAAACTTTATTGCCTTGTGGAGATTAAAAGTGCCATCCATCTCGTGGCCATCGAACGCCAAACGGGCAAAGTCGCGTGGGTACAACAATTGGCTGGCTTGCAAAACGGCATTTACTTGGATCCGCTGCGCCGGTTGCAGGCAGCGATGCCTTCGTACGATTCGGGAATGCTGGTCTGTCCCACCGGCGCGGGGGTGGTGATTGGGGTGAACCTCGAAAAAAATGCCCTCGCCTGGGCCTATCAGTACGAAACCAACCGCAACCCCATGACGATTCTCCGCCGGAATGACGGCCGGTTGATCGAACAAACCGGTCAATGGATCGAAGGGCCGGCGATACTGGCGGAGGGCCGCGTCTTGTTGGCTCCGCCCGAATCCAAT
>JBGTEU010000218.1:0-8255 GCA_041747595.1 Bythopirellula sp. | reverse complement strand
ACCGTAAATGATTTCTTCCAGCGATTCGAGAACCACTTTTTGCACGCCGCCATGGCCCCAGGAGACCGCCATGTCGTTGATCCACACCGTGGCAAAGCTTACGAGCGTGGCGAGCACGAGCGTCGGCCAGACCAGTGCCATCGGTGAAATCCCCAGCGATTTCACGGCGACCACTTCGTTTGAGGATGAAATTCGACCATAGACGGTGGTGGTTGCGAGCAGCATCGTCCCCGGCACGGCAAATTGCATCGCCTGCGGCAGCATGTAAGGCAAGAGTCGCAACAAAGGCACGAGCCCCAAGCCTTTTTCCACGGCTTCCTTGCCGATGAGCACGAAAAACACAATACCCGTCATCGCGGTCAGCGTGAGCAAAAAGACCGAGAGCAGGTCAAACACAATGTAGCGTGTGAGAATCCGCATCCGTGCGTTTCGCGAAAGAAGTGGTGATCGGCGGGGGCGGTGTCACTGTAGCAAGCGGTCTCAATCGTGCAAACGACAAAACACTTGCTAGCAGAGTCGCAAATATTTAGCCGCGGAGCTTGCTCCGCGCTCAAAAGCAAACCTGCTGCGAACGGCGGGGCTAAATCGCACTCACGCCAAATCCACCGTCGAATCGCTCGGCTTGACGCTTTTGGAATCGCGGAGCGCCTGCATTAAACGCCGCACCGCACTGCAGTAAGCCACGAGCGCGTCTTGATAATTGCCTTGGGAAATCGCCTCGTGCGCCTTTTCACGCTCCTGGTGGATCGACTTAAAATCGATGTCCCAATCGCTGTGCCCTTCAATGTCTTCCAATTGGCGAACGATGTCGCCCAGCGTGGCAATGCTCGCGGACCCTGGCGTGCACTCGTAGCGGCGGTAGGGTGCCTTGCCATGCCGGCACATGTAATGCGAGCAAACGGGGGAATCCTTGTCACGTTGCGACCACGCCACTCCGGCGGCAATGAGAAAACCTGCCCCCGAGAGGAAGGCACCCGCATACTGCCCCAGGGCAATCAGGCCCCCCGTGAGGACCGCACAGGAGTCGAGTGCGACCCACACCGCCGGATGGACTGATACGCGTCGCGCCATGCGCCGTGGGACAATTTCTGGTTCGTCGGGCGAAGCTTCAAGTCCCAACTTCCCGGAGTCGGCAATTTCCACGAGAACTGTGGTGATGTTATCGGGCCCCCCCAAGAGATTCGCCAAGTCAATCAGCGTTTGCGCCGCGTCGGACAGTGGCAAGCTACTCAGCACCGCGCCGATCAGTTCCGGCTTCAATGGTCCCGTCAAACCATCGCTGCACAACAAGAACCGGTCCCCCGGCTTCACCGCAAAGGGACCTTCCACGTCGACCGCCACCGTGGGATGCGGGCCCAACGAACGCGTAATCACGTTCTTGGGCACGTAGGCGGGGATTTCTTCTTCCGTCGCATGACCTGCCGCGGCCATCTCCCACACCAGGCTGTGATCGAACGTCAGTTGCTCGAAGCAACAATCTCGCAAGCGGTAAACCCGACTGTCGCCAACATGTGCGGCGAGGGCTCCCTGTGGCAACACCAACAGACAACTGCAGGTGGTTCCCATTCCTTGGAAATCAACGCTATTCGATCCCTTGTTGTAAATCACACTATTGGCTTCGCGCACGGCCTCAATAATGGCTTCGCTGGGCGGGATTTCCGTGCGTTTGTGGTAACAGTGGGGAATCGTGTCGGTCGCGAGTTGGCTGGCAAGTTCTCCCGCGGCGTGGGCCCCCATGCCATCGGCGACCATGAACAGGTGGCCGTGGCTCTGCCACTGAGCGACTCCTTCGGCCAATTGCACGGCCATGGAATCTTGATTGCTGGATCGCCGCATTCCCACGTCGCTGACCGCCGCGCACCGCAGACCACCGGCGGTGAATTCCATTTTGCGAGACGGGCTGCTCATGCGGTCGGTTTGTGAAAGGCTGGAAAACGCGCGCGAAAAGTCCTTAGATTATCGTCGCGATATTCGTGGAAAGGTAAGCTAGCTATTCTATCCCGGGCGATCTGCGATTGATAGCGTCTCGGGCCGTATTGGGCGAGTGACAAAGTCGCCATAGCCCGCAGGCCTGCAGCTTTCTATACTCTCACCGCTTATTTCCCCGATTATTAAGCGCCCTCGGTTTGGAACGCTTTCAATGCCTGTTCGGCAATCACACCATCCGTTCGCACTTCGGCTAGTCACCTGCATGATGCTCGTGGGGTTGCTGCTGCTCCCCGGTTGCGTCCGCCGGCGGCTGATGGTCCGCAGCAACCCGCCAGGAGCGATGGTGTATGTCGATAACCAACTCATCGGCGCGACGCCGTGCGCAACCGACTTCATTTATTACGGCACGCGCGAAATCCGCTTAGTGAAAGCTGGCTTTGAAACGCTGACGCTCAACCAACCGATTCCAGCGCCGTGGTATCAATATCCGGTGCTTGATTTTGTGAGCGAGAATCTCGTGCCGACGAAGATTCAAGACTTCCGCACACTCTCGTACGATCTCGTGCCGCAGGTGATCGTCCCCACGGAACAGCTCTTGGGCCGCGCCGAAGAATTGCGGCAGAGTACGTTGCAAGGTTCCGTGCTTCCCGCCGCGGCAGTAGGAGGTCCGATTCTGCCTCCCGCTTCAGCCATCGTCGCACCCGAGGGAACACAACCGCTCATAACAACGCCGCTCACAACAACACCCGAGACGCTTGGACCCGCGGGTGTGCTCCCCGCCCCGCCGGGTATGCTTCCCTCCGGTGGTCAGCCGTTGCAACCCGTGCCGTAAGCCGCTCGTGGCTTAGCGAATCAGCATAATTACTTGACCGGCGTTTCGCGATTGTTGGGGACAATGCCCCGCGCAATCCTTGCCGGATCGCGGGCGATCTTGTCGGTCAGAACCCAGATGTTGTCGAGAATCTGGCGGATGCGGCGCTGAATGAATTCGTCGTTGATCAGCATCCGCACGTCACGAACCGCTGCCGACGCTTCGTTGACCGTCGAGCCCAACTTGTCGTAAAGATCGCGCTCACGAATCAGCCGTCCGATGGTCCCTTCGCTCGTGTTGATGCTCCTGGCAAATAAGGCCGCCTCGGCAAAGACTTGGCTCAAGTTTTCGATGCTCAGCTCCAAGCGTTCCACGAGTTGGGGTCCGCGGTCTCCCAAGGGACCCGTAAGACCCTGCAAATTTTGCAGGTTCTTATCCGCGGATGCCAACGTGCGTTCCAAAACAGCAAGAATTTCGCGGGCATCGGCGACCACCGATGGCAATTGCGAAAGACCCCGTTTCAGTTCCGTCTTGAATTGTTCGTCGCCGAGCACGTCCTCAACGTCGGCCATCACACGGCCAAAATTCGCAAGTGCTGTATCGGCCGATTCCATCACGCGCGCTAGCCGCTCCATGTCGGCGTCACCTAACACGGTATTGAGTTTCTCCGCCAGATTGGCGACTTGTTGGCCGGCCTCGCCGAGCGATTGAATCGTGACTTTAAGATCGCCCTGCAAATTGGCAAGCAGATCGAGCGGACTCGGATTGTACATTCCCCGAAGCGGCGGACCGCCTGGTTGCACAACCGTGGCGTTGGCCGCGGGTCCGACCGGCGAGAAGTCAATCACCGCGTCGCCAATGAGCGAAGTTTGAATCCGCGCGACTTCATTGCTCTTCACCTGCTTCTCGCCGTCGATATTGAGCGTAATCAGTGCGCCAGTATCGGTGTCGGTCACGCTTTGGACCCGGCCGATGAGAATGCCACGGCGTCGCACGGGGGTATCCGGGGCCACGCCGGGGGCTTGATCCACCAGCACCTGCAATTGGTACTGCTGGCGGAACGGCGACCATGAGAAATCGCTACTCATGAAAATCAACACGATGGTGATGATGCCGGTGGCAAAGACCACCACACCCACCTTGAATTGTTTCTTGCGTTCGTCCATGCCGTCACCTATTGCTAAGCTGCGCTACGAGAGATTTTCACTCATCTCAATGAGCCGGTCCCCCGCCTCACCTCGATAAAACTGTGTCACGCGAATATCTTTTGAACGATCGATTTCTTGGGGTGTACCGTCGAACAAGATTTGCGGTTCATCCCCCTTGAGCCGCGAGATGGGATACAACATCACGATGCGGTTGGCCACCTTCACGGCTGACTTCATATCATGCGTCACCATGATGCTCGTTACCTGGTTGTGGCTCCGTGTGCGCATAATCAGTTCGTTGATGACGTCGCTCATGATCGGATCAAGCCCCGTCGTCGGTTCGTCGTAGAGCAGAATCTCTGGGTGCATCACCAGTGCTCGAGCCAAGCCAACCCGTTTCCTCATGCCGCCAGAGAGCTCCGCGGGGCGTTTGCGCAGCACACTCGTGGGAAGCCCCACTTCCGCCAGTCGGGCGTTCACTTCTTCGAAGTGGCTGCCGGATTCTTGCGGCCGATGTTGCCGCAAGGGAAACACAATATTCTCGGCCACCGTCATGCTGTCGAACAGCGCCGCATTCTGAAACACGAAGCCGAAGCGCGTACGCTCCCGTGCCATTTCCTGATCGGTGAGATTGTCTAAACGCTGCCCATCGAATGCGACGTGTCCCCGCGTCGGAGGGATCAAACCGATGAGCGTTTTGAGCAGCACGGTCTTCCCGCAACCACTTTCACCAATGATCGCCAGCGTCTCGCCTACGGGAACCGTGAGCGAGATGTCGCGCAGCACCTGATGTCGACCGAAGCGGACGTCCAAATCGCTGACTTCAATAATCGGCTTTGCGGCAACCATTACGTATTGGGCAGCATGATGCTGTCCGGCCATGTCCAAGCGTAAATACCATCGAGCAAGATGCTCAAGAACAAGTCGAGTGCAATGATCGCCACGAACGAATGCACGAAAGCCGTCGTCGCGGCTTGGCCGACCCCTTCGGCTCCCGGCTTGCAATGGAAGCCACGATAGCAGCTCAACAGACCAATCGTCGCGCCAAAAAAGACGCTCTTGATCACGCCGTAAAGCAAGTCCCAGTTTTCGACAAACAACTTGGCATTCCGCGAGTAGTGGTGCATGTCGATGTTCAATAGAAAAATACAGTAAGCCGCACCGCCAACCACTCCCATGAACACCGCCATGATGGTGAGCGAGGGAATTAGTAAAAGGCAGCTCAAGAATCGCGGCACAACGAGATATTGGATGGGGTTGGCTCCCATGCTCGACAGGGCATCGATCTGCTCGGTGACCCGCATCGTGCCGAGTTCGGCGGCCATCGCGCTGCCGACGCGACCCGCAAGCATCGTCGCGGCGAGCACGGGGCCGAGTTCGCGGAACATCGTGCGATTGATCACCCCGCCGAGTTGTGTTTCCAAACCGAATGCGCGGAATTGATTGTAGGATTGCACGGCGAGGACCATGCCGATGAACGTCCCCGTGAGCGCGACCACCGGCAGGCTTAACACGCCGATTTGGTACATGTTGTTGTACAGCGTGTCGCGGTTGGGGAGCCGCGTCATGAGCCACTTGATTGTCTGCCAGCTGAACAGCGTGATGTCGCCGAGCGTTTCAATCGAGCGCAGGACGACGCTGCCCAGATCGGTGATCGGGCCGGTGAAGAAGGAAAGGAATCCCCGTCGTTCCCGCGGTGTGTATTCGATTCCAGTCGACATGGCCTTCCTTGCTTGCTTGCCGTGCGATTGCGTGTCATCGCCGCCAGGTAATCATGAGCGCGCAGCGTGGCTCAACCTCCTTTTCGACGCAGGAAAGACTACCGCTTGAGCAAAGGTTGCCGATTTTAGTGAGATGGCGGGTTAGATAAGATGAGCGGTGACCACTTTAGAACCGCTGCTGGCAGCGATCCCCAAACAGAAGAAACCGGTTGGCCCTGCGAGGGACGCCAACCGGTTTCTCATTATTGTTCCACTCGCGATTGCCCGTGACGGGATTCGTAGCGTCGTACATTGACGCACTTGGACGAGATTGTCGGACATGCGGAGCGAGTCTTTCTCTCAACGTGCGGGTAAGAGTCTGACTCGACCGCGTTCCGACGGACACGCAATCTGTTAACGCACGGCGTGTGCCAAAAGTTCGATGCGCTGTCTCACGTGCGTGGAAGTGCTGAATTGCTGGCGATTTCGCTCATCGCCCCGTGACTGCGGTGGCAATGCATGCGTGTAAGAATTGCAACTTAATCCGCGGAGAGATTTCGCAGCACGCTTGCAAGCATCGCTCGGAATACGAGTTTCACTTGATCGAATTCGCGGTCTTCCGCCTGGCACACCACCAAATAATTTGCCGACGGAGTTTCGATGCCCCGCAACCAACAGGTGTTTGTCAAATCGAGATAGAAAAAATTGACCGTAAATCCAGTGACTAAATGACCTTCGATCGACTCGTTTTCGAGATCCACTTCGATATTTTGGTATTCGGTTCGCAGTGCGGCGAGCGCTTCATCGAACAAGGGTTCGAGATCGGTCCCGGGGGGATGCTTGCTCAATTGCCAAAACGCCGTATGTGGGCTGGAAACCTCCACTTGTTGGATCGCGTCTGCATCTTCCCCCTGATCCACCGACCAATTGTCGGGGTATTCGAAGCGAACGCCGAATTGATCGAAAATTGCTGGCATAATTTCATTTTGGGGGGAAGTCAGAAATTGCTAGCGGGCGAGTATATCAAATTCTGTCTTTCTCGCCCATGGCCGTCACGGAAGTCGCAGAGTGCCGTTGTCGACTACGAAATCGATTTGCTACCATTCGCCGCTATTTTTCCTTGATTCACAAGCTGGCGCGGATGATATTTTTTTTCCGACCACCATTCCTGGTTCTCGCCGCGATTGCGCTCCTGCTTTCGCCGATGGGGTGTGCGCTTTCCGGCAAGAAAAAACTCGTGCCGGAGTCACTCACCACTTGTCGTGAACTCTCGCGCGAAGGGATCACTGCCATGGAAGCGGGACAATTGGATCGCGCGGAGACTTTGCTCACGGATGCCGTGACCGCGAGCCCCTCGGATATCGACGCGCGACGGAATCTCGCCGAAGCACTTTGGCAAAAGGGCACGCACCGCGAAGCCGTTGTACAAATGGAAGCCGCGGTGCGGCTCGATCCGCGACATGCACCGACGATCGTTCGTGCCGGCGAAATGTTGCTCGCGGTAGGCGCTAGCGAAAGGGCGATGCAGCGCGCCGAGCAAGCGATTCGCTTGGATCCCAATTTGCCGGGGGCTTGGGCACTCCGCGGCCGTTTGTATCGTGAGCGCGGCGAATTGGATCGCGCTATGGCCGATTTGCAGTATGCTTTACGCTTTGCGCCGCAAGACACCGCGGCACTCTTGGAAGTGGCTCAGATGCAATACGAACTGGGTCGGCCGCAACGCAGCTTGTCGACTCTGCATTGTTTGCTCGATACTTATCCCCCAGGCCAAGAACCCCAACAAGCTTTGTGGCTGGAAGGCCTGGCTTACGCATCGCTTGGCCGGCATCAAGAAGCGGTGGAAAGCCTGTATACCGCAAGTCTGCGTGGACAGCCGCGCACGGATTTGTTGTTTCAATTGGCCCAGGCTGAGCAGTCCGCTGGTCAGCGCGATTCCGCCACCCAGACGTTGCGGACGGCTCTTGCACTCGATGAAGGGCACGAGGCGAGCCGCATCATGCTCGCCGAATTGGAACAGCATGAGAACATCGCCACGGGTGCCGTGTTGCGTCGCTAGGCCGTGCAATCGATACGTTCGGCAGAATCCTCTCCCCACATGATTATTCCCGCCTTTTCACAGAGAGATTTGGGGGGACGTTTTCCAGAACTACCATTCGACTACGCCCTTTTTCGGAATGCCGAAGAGGTGGGTTTGGGCTCGCAAACGTCCGTGGGGACGGGAATAAGGTATGATTTGTTAGCCCGCCTTAGCCTACCCCACCTACTTGCCAGGAGCCCACCATGTCGTTGCTTGCTTCACCGATAGCCCCCGATGAGTTTATTGATCGCCGCGAGGTGCAAAGCGATGGATCAGTTCCGGGAAGAGAACGCCGCCAATTTGCCAACAGCCACGAAGAACTTTCTTCGGATGCGGCCGAATTAGCGCGGACGATCGACCAGTACAAATTGCTCCACCGACGTCGCTTTATCAACTTCGAGGAGATGTTGGGTATCGTGAAATCGCTCGGCTATAGCAAATAGACGCAGTTCAACGAGTCTCGGGTCGGGCAAGGGGAACGTCGGTGGACGTTCCCTTTTCGCTGCGCTGAGGGGTTTTCTATTTTGGCCTAACGCACGAATCTCAGCTGGTTTCAAGAAATGTCAGGGCACCCCATGCCTCGCATTCAT
>JBGTEU010000217.1:0-5408 GCA_041747595.1 Bythopirellula sp. | reverse complement strand
TTGGCGGCACTCGGCGAGCGCACGGTCACCGTCGATTGCGACGTGCTCGAAGCCGATGGCGGTACGCGCACGGCAAGCATTACCGGAGGATTCATCGCCTTGGTGGCCGCATTGCGGTCGCTTCCTGAATTCCAAGGCACGCTGCCGCTTACCGACACAATCGCCGCGGTGAGCGTTGGCATCGTCGACGGCGAGCCGCTCTTGGATCTCGATTACACCGAAGACGCGCGGGCCGAAGTGGACATGAACGTCGTCATGACCGGCCGTGGTAAATTCGTCGAGGTACAGGGCTCCGGCGAAGAAGCGACCTTCGACAAATCGCAGCTTCTATCGATGATCGCGCTGGCCGAGAAGGGAATAGCGGAACTCAGCCGCCTGCAGCGGAATTCTTGTGAAATCACGCTGCAGGGGTGAATGGATTTATTCGCATCAATCGGCTCTCAGAGGCGGCGAATCAGATGCCGCCACCGCCACCGCCGGCGCCGCCACCACCGCCCTGCTGCACTTGCGAGGCGAAGCTGAATCTTTCCACATCGCCGATACCAGTGAACGAAGGGGAAGGAGTGACCCGCACGTAACGCCGGTCCGCCGACACCACCGCCTGGGCCGTCATCTGCACGCCTTCAGGCAGTGTCTGAATAATCGGCTGGAAACCAACGGCACCAATCTGGCCGTTCAAAGCCAAGCGGCGGGCCAAATCAAAATCACCGCCAGGGCCACGAATCGGGCGAATCCGCGGATCGGAGAAGTCACCCAATTGCTGAGCGAGCACTTGTTGGCCAATCGCTTCTTGACGTTTCAAGGCGACTTCGACTTCCTGTGCTTGCAACGATTGCAGGCGACGGCCATCTTCCAATTCAAATACCACCATCGAGTCGGTGTCGTCGTTCACAGGGATGTACCTTTTCTCGTACATCTGACGATCGGTACCAAAGTGCTTGTAAACTTCCACCAACACCTTGCCGGCGACAACATCGCCGTAAACCTTGCGCAAACGCGCCCGATAAGTGCCGGGGAACGCCTGGCTATTTTGATATTTCTCGCTCATGCCCTTTGACGATTCGCTGCCACCCTCGCTCGCCACGTCCCCCACACAGACACCGCCGCCTGTAGTGCGGGGCTGTTGCAATGAACAAACCGTGCCCCCCGGCTCTTCGACGATCAAATCAACGTCGGCATCGCCGGTCCAGGAAACTTTGATCACTACGTCACGCGCCAGAGCGTTGACCAATTGATCTTTGTACTCGGCGTAATTGGAATCGCCCTCGGCTTCCATCGATTCGAGTAGCGCCTTCGCCACCCGAAATGCCGTGTCGTAAATCTCTTGTTGCTCGGTTGGCCATGAATTGCTCAGAATGCCAACCGTCGCCCAGCGAATGCCAGTCGCGTCTTCCAGTCGCTGCGCAGCCCGCAAGGCAAGGGCGTACGCCTCGGCATGGAGGCCCGGCAGCTTCGTCACTTGACGATACACTTCCAGCGCCCGCGCATCCAAACCGATGTGAGACAGATACTGGGCGATCAACAACAATTGATCGGCCGACGTGCTGAAATCACAAGCCGACATGACAGCCCGCTCGATGTCGGTTTTCGAGCGGCCATCGAATTCCATCGCAATACCGAGAGTTTCGTACATCCAAGGCTGCGATTGCCCGTGGCGAATGGCGGCCTGAATCATGTCAATCACTTGGGCATATTGGGCTTGCTTCATGAGATTGCGGGTCGTGGAACGCACTTCCGCGGCATCGAGCTTTTCTTTGGCGAAACGCACGGACCATTGATCCGGCTCTGAACTTACAGGTGAAGCCGCTTGGGCTGGAGCAGGTTGAGTCGGGGTTGGCCGTGACTGTGCTGGTTGAGATGCTGGTTGAGACTGGGCCATCGGTTCGGCAGCAGTCTCGGCTTCGTCACCCACATTGAACATGCCACCACCACCCATGCCACCACCACCCATACCACCACCACCCATACCGCCGCCACCCATGCCACCACCACCACCCATACCACCACCCATGCCGCCACCCATACCACCACCCATGCCGCCGCCCATCATGCCGCCCATCATGCCGCCCATCGAATCAATCGGCAGCACCAAGTCGGCCACGGGATAAACCTTCACCTTCAAGGCTTCGTTGGCCTTTTCTTCGGTGGTGATCAACAGCACTTCTTCGTCGATGGTGTAGGTCAAATCCTCAAGGCCCGGCTGGCGCAGTATCAAATTGAGCGCCGAGCGGAGAGAGATGTTCCGCAGATTGACTGTGATTTCGGTATCGGGACTGATGGCGACCTCGTCCAAGGCCGCATTGTCAAATACGATGGGAATATCGTACTCCTCTTGCAGCGTGTTGAGCACTTCGTTGAGTGGTTGATCGTCGTATTGCAAGGGGGCCTTCAAAGTCTCACGCAGGGCCGATTGAATCTGCTCTTCCGCCTTGCTGCGGGCACTCAGGTCGACCGACGCGAAACGCTTGCGACGAGCGGTCAAATCTTCCCACTCTTCCGCGTCCGGATAAACAATTGGCGGATCGTCGGGGAACGGAATATGCGACAGTTCGTTTTGGTACATCGTATTGAAGGTGTTTTCCCAGCGCGCGGCGCGGGCCACTTGTTGCAGATAATGGTGGCGCTTGAAGGTCGACCACAAATTGGCCACCCGCGGAGTCACGCCGTTCGGGTCGATTTCTTCAACGACCTCGGCAACTTCCTTGGCTTCCAGAAAACGCTGTTCGTCGACGAGCGCACTGAATCGCTCCATCAGCTGCTTTTGCCTTTCCAGCCGCTGATCGAGCCGGTCGTTGATCATCCTGGCTTCACGAGCCGCGGCGAGTTGTTCTTCGCGTTGGCGATCGATTTCGTCCTTCAAAAAGGCTTGATGCCGGGCTTCCTTCAAGGCGACTTCTAACTTGTTGATCAACTCGGCGCGCTTTTCAGGAGCCAGATCGGGGGCCCGCCGCACGCTCTCAAGGGCAAGCTTCATGTCTTGAATCGACACTTGTGGGTCGAGAGTCATTGTGCTGCGCGCCTGGAGAACCGTGTTTTGAATTTCTTTGCTCAGCATCTCGGCGTAAACGCGCCGCTCTTGTTCCACCTGATCCAAAAACGCGCCGTCGTGGGCCTCGGGACCCAAAAGTTCTTCGGCGGGTTGTACCAGCACAATGTCCCCTTGGGGAGGAACAACCGGTAAAGTCGGCGGGGCCAATGCCTGGGCGCGAACAACTTCACCCCTTTCCACCACGTTTTGCACGGTGCGGGCTTGTACGTTGCCTGGGTCGCCACGCAAAACCGCCTCCGCAATTCGTCGGGCCGAATGATTGTCACCACCGGTTGCCGCACGTTGAGCCACTTGGGTTAATTGATCCATACGGGCACCGATCAGCCGAGCCACTTCCACCAAACCGGCCGATCCAACCGTGGGGAGCGTCAAACCGTCGTCCACCTTGGCAATCTCGACCACTTCGGCAAGGAATGCATGATCGTCGGCAGAAGCTTCGGGAGCGACGGCCCATTGGTAGTTTGATTCGTCGGAAACAAACTCAACGTTCAACGATTCGGGCAATTGATCGGTTGTCGCACCCACAAGAATCGTGTCGCGGTCGGCACGCAATGGCGGGGTCACCGCCGGATAAACTTGTCCCAACTCGCTGGGCAGATTGACTTCCGTCGGCCACATCACGCGACCGCGCACGGCGGAAATCAAATCCTTGCCGGCAAGTTGAGCGTTACGCAGATTGTCGCCCTCGGCTTGTTGAATCGTGATGTTGCCACCCGATTGATTGGCGAGTCCGGCAAGCAAATGAGTATCGAGACGTGGACCAACGGCAAAACTCGAAACGCTTGCCCGAGCCTCGCGCAACTGGCCGATCGTGGCCGACATGGTTTGCTTATCGAGCAAGTTGGCCGTGCTGATGCCGTCGCCAATGTAAACAATGGTACGCTGACCCGAGGAGGTCGTCGACAATTGCTCGACGGCTGCTTTCAACGCCGCGGCCATGTCGGTCGAACCAAGTGGTGTTTGCTTGCGGAGCTCAGCCACTGCCGCGCGAATCTCGTCGCTTGTCGGAGCGGAAAACTTCTTCGTGAGGCGATTCACTTGGAGATCGACCCCCATCAACTCGACTTGGTCGTTGGCGTTGAGGCCCGCGAGTAAAGTGTCGAGCGCTGCCAGCGCGGCCTCGCGGTATTCGCCTTGTTGGCTCGCCGAGGTATCGAACAATACCACGACCGCCGCTTGAGCGACTTCCTTCTCGGAAACGTCAGCCATCAAGCTCAGGGCGTAATTGGTCGTCCCCTCGTGCTCGTAGGTGATCAACCGCGACGAGTCGGCCCCCACGACATTTAACGTGGACCATGCCAACAAATTGAGAACTAACGTGCCTGTTGCAATGAATCGATACTTACGCATTGAAGCGCTCCCGTTCTGTACCTTCCCCAAGGTTTGCCTAACCTGTTCCGAATAGCTCCCACGCGGACGTAGGGCCAGCCCAACGCCTGGGCGCGGAATCTCTCTGTAAAGCTCCAGATACTATCAGTTTAAGCTGATTGAAATCGATCTGCCACAAGATTTCCGAGAGAAACGGCACATGAAAACCTTTGGCAGGCCACTTGGATGGGCCCGCAGACCGTATTTTCCCAGTTTTTCGCCCAAGATTCCGCAAAACCACCCTTCCAGGACACCCTCCCTACTGAGATCGACACAATAGGACCAATCGGTACTTCGAGCTATGAGTCAGAAGAGTCCCGCGGTATCGGCGACAAGTTCCCCTTCACGCAGCCTTGAACGCGAACTCCGTAGGGGCGAGGATCGTATAACAATGTTTGGTACCGAGGTTTGACCCGCGACAACGATTTGCAAATATCGCAACGGTTGGTAAAAAGTGAACTTAAATAGACAGGAGCACTTGCCATGAAACGCGTAATCGCGCTTTGTGTCTTCACGGGAGTTATAGGTCTGGCTGTGGGAATGGGACTCGCCGAGCGTGAAGAGCCTATTCCCACTGCGATGGGAAAAGCTCACGCCGTTCAGCCTGCCGCCGACGCCGCGCTCAAGGAGCCGACCTCATGGGCTGACCGCATCGGAGCGCAGCGGCCGCTCACGGTTGAAGAGCAAACCAATGTTTCTGTCTACGAGCATGCCAATCCCAGCGTGGTGAACATCAATACTCGCAGTGTGCAGATCGACCACTTTTTTGGTATGCAGCGCGAAGCCGAGGGGACCGGCTCGGGCGCCCTCCTCGACCGCGACGGACATATCATCACTAACTACCACGTGATCGACGGGGCCAATCAAATCGAAATCAATTTGGCCTCGAACAAGAGCTATCCGGCGGTGCTCGTCGGAGGTGACAAAGAGCAAGACATCGCCGTGCTAAAAGTCGACGCCCCCGCGGCCGAATTGACGCCGATCACCTTGG
>JBGTEU010000216.1:0-5682 GCA_041747595.1 Bythopirellula sp. | reverse complement strand
CTGGGCTGCGGCTTGGTTGCCTCGATTGGCATAAGCCAGGTGCTGGACAGCAACCGGAAAAATCAAGTCTCCATCGAGACGGTGCCCATTTACGTGGCACTGCACAATATCAATCTGGGCGATTCCGTCGACGATGGGATGGTCAGCCTGCAAGAATGGCCCAAGGACAAAGTTCCCGTCGGTGCCGTGACCAAGTGGGAAGAGATTGAAGGACGCCGTCCCAAAACCACGATCTTCCAGGGCGAACCACTTAACAACGGTAAATTCCTGGCCAAGGGCGAAACCGACGATCCGATTGCCGGCATTCCTCCGGGAATGCGGCTCAAAACCGTCTCGGTCGATGCCCGCAAAAGTGCGGCGGGCCTATTGAGCCCCGGTGACCGCGTCGACGTTCAGCTCTTCGTGCAACGGAGCGAGCCAAACGGCGTTATTAACCCCTTCACTAAAATCATTCTGCAAAACATTCGCGTTTACGCGGTCGACCAGACCGTGCAGCGGAGCTCGGAAGGAACCGAAGAGCGGGTCGTTGCCAAGACGCTGTCGCTGGTGGTGACGCCGCAACAGGCGAGCCGTATGACTACCGCGGAAAATATGGGCGAACTCAGCTTAATTCCGCGGCATCCCGACGACAACACGATTGTCGACGATGCGGAGCAATCACTTGAAGACATCTTTGCCCGAAGCGACGTTGGCAGCCGTGAGAAGGAACGCGACGCATTCGACAAAGACGACGCCGTCGACGGCACGATCGCGCGGATGGCCCAAAGCCCCGTGGCGGTAACTGCTCCTCCTTTCCGCATGAAGATTATTTATCCAAACGAAGTGAGCCAGATGGACTTCAACGCCGAGACGGGCGAACCCCTCGAAACCGAGGAAGACGATAATAAAGGCAGTGATTTTAAAGCTCCCAACACCAAGAGCATCGATACTGGTGAAGATGCAGAAACGGATGATACTTTTGTCCCCGATAGTCCGGGAGCAGATTTTCCCATTGAGTTCAAACATAAATAGCAGTTTGAACCGAGACCGCGCATGGATGTTGCAGTCTCGGTAATCGGTCAGCGGATGGTTCTTTAGTCCGCCGTTGGCCAACCTAATGCGAAGGAAGTACAAGGATGTACCTCGAACCCATTTCACGCCAACTCGCCCTCAGACCACTCCGTCTGACCACGTTTGTGAGCATGGCGCTCCTGAGTTGTCTTGGCAGTCCCGCGCTGGCGCAGCCGCAGGTGATTCGCAACATCACCCAAACGACTGAACGAATGGAGATGACCGTTAATTCGAGTCGCATCCTGACGCTGGACAAGCGGATTCCTCGCATGGTGGTCAACAATCCCGAACTGGTGACGGTGACCCCGATCAGTGCCAACAAAGTGCAGCTTGCCGCTCGCAAGCCGGGCGTGACTCAAGTCAATCTGTGGGACGAAGATGACCAGGTTTATACGGTCGATGTGGTAATTTATGGCGACGTCCGCGAATTAGAATTGGCGCTCACTCGACTGTTTCCCGAATCCTCGGTGAAGGTGTTGCGGCTAACTAATAGCCTCGTGCTAGAAGGATTTGTTGAACGTCCCGAGATCGTGGGCCCTATTATCCGCCTGGCCGAGGACTATGCCCCGAAGATTGTGAACAACATCTCCGTGGGGGGCGTGCAGCAGATCATGCTCAAAGTGCGTGTGATGGAAGTTTCGCGGACCAAACTTCGCAATTGTGGATTTGACTTTGCCCATTTTGGCGGCGATGGTGACTTCGTTACCTCCAGTATTTCGGGATTAATCCAGTCGATTTCCACGCAAGGCGGAAATACCGTCACCGCCTCTGGATCAAATTTGCGGTTCGGCGTGGTTGACGGTAATAACTCGTTCTTCGGGTTCCTCGACGCACTCCAGCAAAACGACTTGGCCAAGACGCTGGCGGATCCGACGATCACGACCGTCAGTGGACGCCCGGCAAAGTTTGTCTCGGGCGGTCAAGCACCTTACGTGATTCCCGGCGGCGTGGGACAACCAGTGCAAGTCGATTGGGAAGAATTTGGAACGATGGTCGACTTTGTACCGATCGTGTTGGGCAATGGCAATATACGATTGGAAGTACGCCCAACTGTAAAAGATCTTGATCCTTCATTGGCCATCGTACTACAAGATGGCACAAGTGTGCCGGGTTTTAGAACGCGTAGTGTCGACACGGGGGTGGAGATGAAAGCCGGGCAGACTTTGGCGCTTGCCGGTTTGATACAAACACGCACGGAGGCTCAATCAAGAGGCTTTCCCTATGTGAGTGACGTCCCTTACCTGGGAGCCTTGTTTCGAAACGTGAGAGAAACAACCAACGAAATCGAGCTCTTGATTCTCGTGACCCCCGAATTTGTCGACGGCATGGAACCCCACGAAGTGCCACCCTGTGGACCGGGCATGGAAACTGTTTCGCCTAACAATTGCCAACTTTATTTTGGAGGCCACTTGGAAGTGCCAGCCTGTGGCCCTTGCGCTCCCAACGGTTGCGTGATGAACTGTGCGACGGCTTACAACAATCCCCAGCCTGCGGGATACATGGTGACCAGCGACGGGATGCATGGCTCGCCTATGCCTGGAGCGGAACCCTATCGCGCGTATGGCCCAAGCCCGGCATACGCTCCTCAGGAATATCAGGCACCACAGCAGTATCAACCGGCCTACGAAAATGTCGACGAGGGGCAATCGTTTCAAGACCCATCGGTGCCCATGCAATCGCCATCGTCGGTACCACCGGCACCGCCTGTTCCAGCAACCCAACAAGAATCGATGCCAGATCCCTCGGCGATTAAGTTTCCCTCGCCTTGGCAAGAGTCCAGGCCAATTCCTCAGTACAGCCGTCAGGCCCCGCAAACTCCGCCCCTGAACCAGCCCGTGCGTAGTGCCACTTCCACGCCAGGTTTGATCGGTCCTATCGGCTACGACATGGAAAAATAAGCTACGTTAGCACTGATTGGGGTGGTCCTTGTAGGGCTGGCCTCCGCGACTTGGCACCTTTGTCGGCCGATATGCCGCTTGGCGTTTGACTGACCAGGAATCTAAACCTGCATCATGGCTAATGTTCTTCGGATTGCGGTAGTCGATCCTAACGACGGCACGCGAGAAAGTCTCAAAGCAATCTTGCTGGGACTCGACAGCGTGTGGCTCGAAGCCGAGTGCTCGCGCTATGAGTTCTTTGGCGACGTCGTCGAGCAGACCAAGCCAGACATCGGCCTGGTGGCGATGGATAGCGATCCTGAGAAGGCCACGCAGCTGATCGCCGAAGTGACCGCCAAGACCCCGAACTGCACGTTGTTTGTGACGAGCCGTTCGACAGATGGCCGTTTGATCCTTGAATCGATGCGGGCCGGGGCCAAAGAGTTTCTCACCGAGCCGCTCAAAGAAGAAGATTTAGTTTCAGCGCTCAATCGCGTCAAGCGGCAAGGCCACAGCGAGAAGACCGCCACGGTGCAGGGTTGTCGTGTGATTGCCGTGGCGGGAGCCACGGGAGGTGTCGGCACGACGAGCGTCGCAGTGAACCTGGCGTGTGCCTTGGCCAGCGACCGCGATAACTCGGTCGTGCTTGTCGACTTAGACGTGGCGCTCGGCGATTGCGACGTATTCCTCGACACGATCCCCGAATACTCCTTGGCCGACGTGGCACAAAACGTGGCGAGGTTGGATCTGACGTTACTCAAGAAATCGCTCACCAAGCATTCCTCGGGCGTGCATTTGTTGCCGCGCCCCGTGCAATTGGAAGACGTGCGGCTGATTACGGCCGACAGTTTGCAACGGGTTCTGGGACTACTGAAGACTTCGTTCTCGCACATCGTGATCGATCTCTCCAAGAGTTTCGGAGAACTCGACATGCAGGCCATTTACATGGCCGACGATATCTTGATGATCACGCAATTGGATTTGCCTTGCTTGCGGAACGTCGTTCGGTTGATGATGACGTTCGACGCCGATGATTCTCTGCGGAATAAGGTTCGCATTATCTTCAATCGGGTCGGCCATGACACGGGGCAGATCAGTCTGAAGAAAGCACAGGAATCAATCGGCCGCGAGATCTATTGGCAGATACCCAACGATTTTCGCATAATGATCGAAGTCCGCAACAACGGCGTGCCACTCGTGCAACACGCCCCCAAGGCGGCCATCACAGCTTCAATCATGCAACTAGCCGATTCTCTCTGCGGCAAAGACCGCGACGAAAACGACCCCAGCGAAAAAGACTCCAAGAGCCGCCGCTGGTTGAATTTGTGGCCGGCGAAGAGTTGAGAGTTATCCCTCAAAGCCATTGGGAGCCGGCGGCTCTTAAGATCGGCACCATCGGCTGTCCCCCGCGGCTCCTCCCTCCCTCACAACCGCTCCGACCCGCGCTTTCGCAACTCACCCCGGAGAGCGGACGTCGATCCCACGCGTATTGGCTCTACTCGACAGGCCATAAGCTATCTTTGCTTGACGCAATCACCGTCAGATTTCAGCAGAGGCGGGCCGCTCTGGCGGTTCGCTTACCAGGCATATTCACGCGATCGGGCATTGGGGAATCATCGACATATGACCAAACTCAGCACAACCATGCCGAACATTGGTGCTCAGGATAAGCAGCACGAGTTTGAAAAACTCAAACAGAGCATCCACTCGAAGTTGGTCGACAAGCTCGATCTCTCGCACGTTGGCGAGTTGCAGGGTGACGTGCTGCGGCGCGAAATACGTTTAGTCGTTGAGCATCTCTGCGATACGGAAGACACGTTTCTCAATCGCAACGAGCGCGACCGGTTGGTCGAAGAAGTGCTCGACGAAACCTTCGGCTTGGGTCCCTTGGAATTGCTGCTGAAGGATCCCAAGATCAGCGAAATCATGATCAACGGACCTAAAAACGTCTTCGTCGAACAGGGCGGCAAACTGACAAAATCAGTGGTCACTTTTCGCGACGACAAACATTTGATGCAGATTATCGACCGGATTGTGTCGAAAGTGGGCCGTCGCGTTGACGAGGTTTGTCCGATGGTCGACGCCCGTTTGCCGGACGGTTCCCGCGTGAACGCGATCATTCCGCCCTTGGCATTGGATGGCCCGAGCGTGACGATTCGCCGTTTCGGTTCGAATCCGCTCAAGCTCGAAGACCTGTTAAATTACAAGAGCATGACCCCTGAGATGGTCATGCTGCTCGAAGGTGCCATGAAGGCCCGACTGAACATTATTATCTCTGGCGGCACCGGTTCAGGTAAAACGACGCTGCTCAATACGCTTTCGAGTTTCATTTCCAACGACGATCGCATCGTGACGATTGAAGACGCGGCGGAACTGCAGCTTCAACAAGATCACGTGGTGCGGTTGGAGACGCGGCCACCCAACATCGAAGGCAAGGGCCAGATCAAGGCCACCGACCTCGTGCGCAACAGTCTGCGTATGCGGCCCGACCGGATCATCATCGGCGAGTGCCGCGGCGCCGAGACGCTGGACATGCTGCAGGCAATGAACACAGGCCACGAAGGCTCGCTCACCACGTGCCACGCCAACACGCCGCGCGACGCGATCGCCCGGCTGGAAACGATGATCATGATGGCCGGCTTCGAGATGCCAATCAAAGCCATGCGGCAGCAAATCGCCAATGCCGTGGACCTCATCGTGCAAGCCAACCGTTTGCAAGGCGGTCCGCGTAAGGTGACCCACATCACCGAGATCG
>JBGTEU010000215.1:0-3286 GCA_041747595.1 Bythopirellula sp. | reverse complement strand
CGGATGGTCGACAAGGAAACAGGCTATACCACCAAGACGCTGCTTTGCGTGCCTCTCATGAGTCCACGCGGCCAATGCCTCGGCGCGTTTGAAGTGCTCAACAAGAAAGATGGCCTGTTCACTGATGACGATGAACAAGGATTGACCGAACTTGCGGCTCACGCAGCCGTGGCCCTCGAGAACACCCAGCAGTGGGAAGATCTGATTTCCAAACATCAACTGCTCGTGGAAGAAGCCGCGGGCGGACTGCAACTCATCGGCGAAAGCCCTGCGATCGGCGCGCTGCGTTCGACAATCCGCCGCATCGCCGACACCGATTTGGCAATTCTCATTCTTGGTGAGAATGGCACGGGCAAAGAAGTAGTCGCCCGTTCGATTCATTATTTGAGCCGACGCCGCGATCAACCATTTATCGCGGTGAACTGCGCGTCGCTTACGGAAACTCTGCTCGAAAGCGAGCTCTTTGGCCATGAAAAGGGAGCGTTCACCGATGCCAGCGAGACACGTCAGGGCAAGTTCGAATTGGCCTCCGGGGGCACGCTGTTTCTTGACGAAATCGGCGACATGAGCCTCGGTGGTCAGGCGAAATTGCTGCGAGTGCTGGAGGACAAAATCGTGGTTCGCGTGGGGGGCTCACAGCCGATTCATACCGAGGTACGGATCCTCGCCGCGACGAACCAAGACTTGGGCAAAATGGTTCGCGAGAAGCGATTCCGTGAGGATTTGTTTTTCCGACTCAACGTGGTGAGCTTGGAATTGCCGCCGCTGCGGGAACGAGGCGACGACGTATTGCTGCTGGCCGATTATTTTCTCGATTCGTTCTGCCGAAACATGGGCCGCAATCGGCCGCAATTCACGGCGGCGGCGAAAAAGAAATTGGTCGAGCATAGCTGGCGCGGAAATATTCGCGAGTTGCGAAATTTGATGGAACGCCTGGCGTATCTCACGTCGGGAGATCGCATCGAGGCCGAAGACCTGGCATTCATCGACGCCGGTTCCAGTGGCGATGCGCTTCATTTCGACTTCAACGCCACTCTCGCCGAAGCAACGCATGATTTTCAACAGAAGTACATCAAGCAAACCATCGACAAGGCGGGAGGCAACATGAGCAAAGCCGCCAAACGACTAGGGCTGCATCGCTCAAACCTCTACCGCAAGATGCGGCAACTCGAGATGGGGGTTGTTGAAGAGGAAGACGAGGAAGGGTAATCGCTTCGCTTACGGCGGTTAAACGCGTTTTTCGGAATGGCCGAGATCTTTCTCGGGGACGATTCTGTCGCGGACCAACTGCTTGAGCTCCTTGATATCGGGAAAGTGGCCCGCGTCGGCCCGAGACCAGATGAGGTCCTCGTTCACGCGCACCTCGAAAATCCCGCCGGTGCTGGGCCGAAGGGCCACCTCTGCGAGTTCTTCCTCGAAGGTGGTGAGCAGTTCTTGCGCCATCCAAGCGGCCCGCAGCATCCATCGGCATTGCCGGCAGTAGCGAAATTCGACTCGATGTTCAGTCATAACGGTTCCTGTTTAATTGGATGTTACACGACAGCCGAGGATGCGGTTAAGAATACGGGAAGAAAGAATCCGCGGGAAGCACGGCCGATGGCAGCGAAACCTTTTTTGACAACCGAATGGTCCCATCTGGCGATGTTGAATTATGAGGTGGACCCCTCGATTCTCCAACCATTCTTGCCGCGGGCAACGGAACTCGACGAATTCAACGGCCGGTATTTCGTGAGCATGGTCGGTTTCCTTTATCGCAACACCCGAGTGCTCGGAATATCGGTGCCCGGTCATCGCAGTTTCGCTGAAGTGAACTTGCGCTACTATGTCCGCTATCGAGTCGAGGGCGGTTGGCGACGTGGGGTGGCCTTTATCAAGGAAATTGTCCCGCGTCGCGCGGTGGCTCTCATTGCTCGAAAATTCTACGACGAAAATTTTGTGACGCATCCGATGCGTTACTCAATTGAAACACCCGCTGCTGATTCTTCGCTGCCGACACGCGTCGAGTACGCTTGGCAACATGGGCAAAATTGGCATCGCCTGGAGATGACGACCACCGGTGACGCCGAGTTGCCGGCCGTCGGGAGCGAAGCCGAATTCATCACCGAGCATTACTGGGGTTACACGGCCCGCCGAGACGGCAGCACGAGCGAATACCGCGTTGAACATCCCCAATGGCGAGTGGCTTCGGCTAAAAATGCGCATTTCTGCTGCGACGTGGGAACGGTCTACGGCACGGAATTTGTCGAATCGCTCTGCACAAAACCGAGTTCCGCATTCCTTGCAGAGGGTTCGCCAGTGGCCGTGTATCCCGGCACGAGGCTCTGTCATTCATAGGTACACAGATAGGCTGTTTCTTCGTCGACCTGCAGTTGGAATTTTTCGTGGGCGGCAACCACAAACGACTTGCCTGCGGGGAATTCCTGCCATTTCTCGCTGCCGGGGAGTTTCACCTTCAGCAAGCCACTCACCACGGTGACGGTTTCTTTTTGCGATGTACTGAACTCGTACTCACCCTTGGCCATCACGCCCACGGTGGCAGGGAGAGTCTTGGTATGGAAGGCAATCGACTTCACGTTGCCAGCGAAATATTCATTGACTTTAAGCATGAAGAATTCCTTATCGATAACTGCTAGCTCGGTTTTCTCAACACCCAGCGGATGAGCATGCCGTTACCATCGTTAAAGTACCGCCACGAAGAGGGGAAAAAAGTCACATAGCGGTTGTAAGTCGGCACGTCGACCAATTGCAGGGCCCGCTCGCGATTGGCTACCAAATTGTCAAACCAAGCTCGCAGCGTGGGACGGTAATCGTGAATTGAACGATGCTCGACGCGGAAGCCGGCCCCCTCGAAGGCACGTAAATGTTCGTTGTAAGTACTGCCAATCGAACCAGGAAAATAAATCTGAGAACAGATCGCCGTGGCAAACAGATGCGGTGGCACACGACAGAAGAAATGATGAACGGCCCGGCCCCCTGGCTTTAATGCGTCATAGATTTTCTTTGAAAGGGGTGCGATCTCATGCGGACGGACATGTTCAAATGAGCCAATGGAATAAATCGCGTCGTAGCTGTTGGGTTCAAACTGGCAGGTGATGAAGTTCTCGAACTTTATATTGAACCCATTGTTGTCGATGTTGTAGGCGACTTGTTCATTTGAAAGTGTCGATCCGTAGAGGTTGTGTTTGTCGCCAGTATGTTCGTAGATCCGCTTGAGCATGGCCCCCCAGCAGCAACCAAGTTCCAAGATTTTCTCACAGGGCTGTGGATCGATGAGCCGCAGGATAAA
>JBGTEU010000214.1:0-3830 GCA_041747595.1 Bythopirellula sp. | reverse complement strand
CACGAACTCCGCACACCTCTTTCCAATATCAAGGCTTACGCCGAGACGATGGTCACTTGCAAGACCATCGACGTCGAGGAACAAAAGGAATTCTGCAACATCATCAACAGTGAAGTCACACGGCTGGCCCGCTTTGTGGATGATTTGTTAAGCATCAGCAGCATGGAAATGGGTTCGCTGGTGATCGAGAAACAGAAGGTGGAAACGTCACGGTTGTTCGCCGAAGTGCTCGACAAAGTTGAGCCACTCATGCAGCAAAAGAACATCACGTTTGCGGCCGAACTTCCAGATAAGATGCAAGAATTGCGTCTTGATAAAGACAAATTTGTCGCCGTGCTTGTGAACTTGCTTGGCAACGCCGCGAAATACACCCCCGACGGTGGCCGTGTGACGTTGCGGGTGAAGCTGGACGACTCGCAACTGCAAGTGGCGGTCGAGGATTCCGGCGTGGGAATTACCGCGGAGGAAATTCCCAAGATCTTCGAGAAGTTTTTCCGCAGCGCGGATCCTCGCGTGCAAAACGAAACCGGCACCGGCTTGGGGCTTTCGTTGGCCAACGAAGTCGTCCGCATGCACGGCGGTGAGATCACCGTCGAGAGCGAAATCGATCAGGGCAGCACCTTTACCGTCACCATCCCCGTGGAGTGAGAGGCAACATGTTCGCCGTTCGATCCCAAGGTGCCGTCGAGATGATCGTGCCCACCGTACCGCTGAAGAGCGAGAACGTGGAAGAACTGATGGAGACGGTGCACCATTGCCTGGCCGATGGCTTGCCGATGTTGGTGCTCAACATGCACGACGTAGCGCTGATGGACAGCGCGGGGCTGGAGTCCCTGCTGGATATTCGTGACCTCGTTCAGAAGCGAGGGGGCACGGTCAAGCTGGCCTCGCTGACTCCCCTGTGCCAGGACATTTTGCGCGTGAGTGGCGTGGGGCGAAACTTTGAGGTCTTTGTCGATGAAAAAAGTGCCGTGAGGAGCTTCGTGCAATGAGTCTCCTCGCGGTTGTCGAACGAAAAGATGAGCACCTGCAAGAGCTCACGATTCCGCTCAGCGCGGATCCCAACGACAGTGAGTTCGACGTGCTCTCCACGCGCGGACCGTTGGGGCAGAGGCTGCTCAGTGCCGATTTGATCGGCGAAGAAGAACTGGCCGCCGCGCTCCGCCATCAGGCGGAAAACGGGCACAAGCTGGGCGAGTCGCTGCTGGAGCTTGGCTTCGCCAGCGAAGAACAACTGCTACCGTTCGTGGAAACACAAATCGGCGTTGTCGGCGTTCGGCTCCGCGAAGGTATTCTCGATCCCAAGGCAGTGCAAATCATTCCAAGATCTGTTGGTGAGCGATTGGGGGTACTCGCGCTGTTTCTCGTCCGGAACGAGCTCGTCGTCGCCACCGACGATCCGACCAATCTGGACACGATCGACAGCATCGAGCATCTCACCGGCTACGATGTGCGGCCAGTTTTCGCGTTTCGCGCGTCGATCGCACGCATTCTGCAAAGAGCCTACGAAGACGGCTTTCACGTCGACGCGGTTACCGCGGATATGGACGAGACCGCCGTGGAGTTGCAAGTTGACAACTCGGAAATGGACGTCGCTTCGGTCCACAACTTAGTGGACGGCAGCCCCGTAATTAACCTAGTGAATTATCTGATTTTGCAGGCGATTCGCAAGCAGGCGAGCGATATCCATATCGAGCCGAGCCGTAAATTCGGCACGGTGCGATTCCGTATCGACGGCCAGCTGATCGAAATGCTTCGACCGCGACGAGATATTTTTCCGGCCATCGTGTCGCGTATCAAGGTGATGGCTAAACTCGACATCGCCGAACAGCGGACCCCGCAGGATGGACGCTGCCAGGTCGTCGCCGACGGCAAGGAAGTCGACTTGCGTATCTCGACGCTCCCCACGGTGCTGGGTGAGAAGATCGTGATTCGCGTGCTCGACAAGCAACGGCTTACGTTCAATCTTGACCGCTTAGGTATCCCCCACAACACCCTGTCGATCGTGAAGGACCTACTCAAGAAGCCTTACGGTCTCTTGCTGGTGACGGGGCCCACGGGGAGTGGTAAGACGACGACGCTTTATTCCGCACTTGAGCTGATTAAGTCCGTCCATCACAACATCGTGACGGTTGAAGACCCCGTGGAATATCAGATCGAACTCGTGAATCAGGTGCAGGTCGACGCGGGACGGAACGTGAGTTTTGCCACGGCATTGCGGTCGATTTTGCGGCAAGACCCCGACGTGATCATGGTCGGTGAAATCCGCGATGCCGAGACGGCGAAAGTCGCCGTGCAGGCCGCCCTCACCGGTCACTTGGTGCTCAGTACGTTGCACACCAACGACAGCGTGAGCGCGATTACGCGTATGACCGACATGGGAATTGAAAGCTACAAACTTGCGGCTGCCTTGGTGGGAGTGATTGCCCAACGGTTGGTGCGAACGATTTGTCCCCATTGTCGTTCCTCGTATTACCCGAGCGCCGAATATCTCGACGCGTTGCATTACAAGGGTGACAAGCGTCGCAGTTTTTCCCGCGGGCTGGGCTGCCGAGAATGCTTTGACACGGGTTTTCAAGGCCGCCTTGGCATCTACGAAGTGCTTCCCACGAACCCCGAGTTACGCCGTTTGATCGGTGAAGAAGCCACGTTGGAAACCGTCCGCACATGGTTTCGCAACGAAGGACTCCCTGACTTGCTGCAGTGCGGCTTGCAGCTGGCCGAGAAAGAAACCACCAGCTTGGAAGAGGTCGCACGCGTGGCCTTCGTTGAATAAGTGATTAATGGGATCTCCGAACATGACCGCCTACAAAGCCCTTAAATCGTCGTACGCCCCGCGGCCACTGACCGCGCCACCCGCGGAAAAGCGGCAAGGGCTGGACATGCTGGAGCTTAGTGATTGGAAATCGCCGACCGCAAGTCTTGATGCCATGAAACCGGGCCGGCGGCAATCCGTCAAATTACAGGATATTGCCGAGTTCACGTCGCAACTTTCGATCATGGTGCGATCGGGGATCGACGCCGCCACGGCCTTGGGATCGTTGGCTTCCCAATGTCAACGACCGGCACTCGCAAAAGTGCTGATGAGCACCTACCAATCGGTGATGGCCGGTACCACGCTCTCGGAATCGCTGCGTCGGCATCCCCAGGCTTTCGATGCGGCCTTTGTGGCGACGGTTGCCGCGGGTGAAGCCTCCGGCTCGTTGGCAGACGTGTTGATTCAACTTGCCGATATGCAACGCACGGAACTCCGCAATCGTCGCACGATGCGCGCGCTCATGACTTATCCCATTCTCTTATTGGTGGTGTCGTCGTCGGTGATCACGGGACTCGTGATTTTCGTATTGCCACGTTTCGCCAGTATCTTTGACCAATACGAGGTGGCCCTGCCGATCGTTACGCAGATGTTGATTTCGCTGGCCTCGGAACTGCGAAATCGTTGGTGGTTCTGGGGACCGCTGGTGACAGCAACCGTTGTCGGGGGGCTCGTCTGGCGTCGGACCGTCACGGGCCGACTCATGCTCGACGGCATGTGGGTGAATACGGCCGTGATCCGCGACGTCACCCGAGCACGATATACGGGGCGGATCTGTCGTCTGTTTGGCATGATGCTCACCAATGGGGTGCCGATTCTGGAAACTATAAGACTCACGCGCAAAGCCGTGGACAATTCGCTCTATCGCACCCTGCTCAGCAAGCTGGAAGATGCCGTCGTTAACGGCCGAAACCTTGCGAGTGTACTGGGCACGTCGGAAATCATTCCCCGCTCTGCCCGCGACATGCTAACCACCGCGGAAGCGACTGGCAATGTTTCGGAAGTGAGTCAATTG
>JBGTEU010000213.1:0-2955 GCA_041747595.1 Bythopirellula sp. | reverse complement strand
TCCCGTGGTGACCGATCGCGTCGACGCCTGGAACAAATATCCCGAGCAGCGGGTCGGTTCCGTCTACTTGGTTCGTAAACCGGGCGAAGCGAAACCCGTTGCCTTCACGGCGAAATGCCCCCACGCGGGATGTTTTATCGGCTACACGCCGGGCGACGATCTGTTCCGTTGTCCGTGTCACACAAGTTCGTTCAAGCTCGATGGAGAGCGTGCCCGCGGCGATGCGGAAGTCTCGCCCCGTGACATGGACCGCTTGCCTGTGGAGCTCGTCGAGATCGCCACGCCCGACGGCGAAACCGCGAGTGAAGTCTGGATCGATTTCCTCGATTTTCAAACCGGCCACAAAGAGGCGATTCCCACGGCATGAGCTCACGGATTGGCAAACTTGTCGATTGGCTCGACGACCGGTCGGGAGTGCGTTCGCTTGTTCACGAAGCGCTCTACGAACGCGTCCCCGGGGGTGCCCGCTGGCGGTACGTGTGGGGCAGTACGTTGGTGATGGCGTTTGTCACGCAGGCGATAACGGGCATCTTTCTTTGGATGGCCTACAGCCCGAGCACTCAGACGGCTTGGGAAAGTGTCTTCTACATTCAGTACGAAATGCCCGGCGGCTGGCTACTCCGCGGCATTCACCACTACATGGCCCACGCGATGGTCATGCTTCTTGGGATTCACTTTGCCCAGGTCGTGTGGGACGGCGCTTACCGCGCGCCGCGGGAATTGAATTTCGTCATCGGCATGTTTTTGATGTTGATCGTGTTTGCCCTCGCACTCACGGGTTATCTCTTGCCGTGGGATCAAAAGGGGTACTGGGCCACGAGCGTCGGCACCAACCTCGCCAGTCAGGCGCCGCTAGCCGGTCCCGACATTCGTAAACTCGCCATCGGCGGCAGCGACTATGGCCATCTCACGCTTACGCGATTTTTCGCGCTTCACGCGGGAGTGCTACCAGGGTTGCTCGTCGTCCTGTTAGTGCCGCACTTGATGTTGTTTCGTCGTCATGGCCTGCACGCTAAAGAACCGAAGCACGGGCCGGACGCCCTGTTTTGGCCCGACCAACTCCTCAAAGACAGCGTGGCGGCGCTCGGTGTGCTGGTGGCCGTGTTGGTCTTTGCCGTCTATGGAGGGGGCGCCGAACTCACCGCCCCCGCCGATCCGTCGAATCCCTTCAATGCCGCGCGGCCTGAATGGTATTTCTTGTTTCTGTTTCAATTTCTGAAATGGTTTCCCGGTGAACTCGAAGTCTGGGGGGCGTTTATCATCCCAGGTTTGTTGACGGGCTTGATGTTCCTCATGCCTTGGATTGGCCGCAGCCGCGGGGGGCACTTATTTAACGTCGGTTTGCTCGTCGTCGTCCTCGGCGGTATCGCCTTGCTCACTGGACAGGCGGTCTACGACGACACCTACGCCAACTGGCATGAGCGGACCGAGACCAACGGGGCGAGGTACGACTCCTCGCGCGCCTTTATCGAAGCGGAAGCAGAAGCCGAGCTTCAAGCCGAACGCGTGATCGAGCTGGCCCGCTCCGCCGAAAGAATTCCTCCGACCGGCGCGCTATCGCTGATGGCGAGCGATCCGTACCTGCAGGGGCCGAAGTTGTTTGCCCAGCATTGTGCGGGGTGTCATTCGCATGCCGGCAAGAGTGGTCCAGAGCATGCGATGCACAACATCGTTCTCGAAAATCCCACGGCACCGAATCTTTTCGGCATCGGGAGCCGGGAATGGGTCGCCGCGATTCTCGATCCGGAAAAAGTCGGCGATGCGGAACACTTTGGTTACGAAGGCTCACCGTTCGCCGAAGGGACCATGGTCGACTGGGTGCAAACCAATGTCCCCGATCTCGACCCCGAGCAAGTCAAGAAAGTCGTGGCAGCCCTCGCCGCTGAGAGCGATCACCCCGAGCAAGGCGTTTACCGAACAACAGATCGCGACGTGATTGCCGAGGGGGTGCGGCTCATCAAAGAAGAAATCGGCTGCGTGGACTGTCACAAATTTCAAGACGTGGACAACGAGGGGGGCGCACCCGATCTCACCGGATACATGTCGCGGGAATGGCTGACGGCCTTCATCCGCAATCCAGCCGATGCTCGGTTCTATGGCGAGAACAACGACCGCATGCCGGCGTTCGCGCCGCATGATGATCCGCGGCTCAATCAACTCGACGACCATTCGCTCCAGTTGATCGTCAATTGGCTCTTGGGCAACTGGGTTGTTCCTGGCGGCGAAATAAATCCGCTGCCGAGTGATGCTAGCAAGCCTCGCAGCTAGCTCGCACAGTCTCCAGAATCGTTACAGTTTCACATGCAGCCGTGTCGATTCCTTCACTGGGAGTATGTTCTCGGAACCGAGGGACGAGCGCGCGTATGTGGTGCAGCAATTGTCATCAAGATGTCCCCGCCGTGTCGTCGGCAACGCATGGCTTCGTGGCTTGCGCGCGTTGCCAACGCGAGCTGAAATTCACCGTCGCGACAAGCCTTGCCGACACGGGAATCTCTCTGGAAGAGCCGGCAGGCGCGGATCGCAACGAGCGACAAACCGCGTTCACGCCTGACAAGTTCGCTCACGATGAGGCACGGGAGAATCTCCGTCGCTTGGGGCGGCAGCTTCGCGCGCCGTACCAGCAAGATCTGCATATTGAGACGCAGCCCATTTGGGAGCGGCTTACGCGGGACACCGCCGGCGCTTCCTCCCAGCTTCGTTCCATCGCCAAGCAAGCGGAGCGAAACGACTCGCAGCCTCGCCGCGAAGGGAGCAGTTGGTTCCTCACCATGCTGCTCACCATCGGAATCGCGGGGTTTGCCGTCGGAGTGGCGAGCTTGCTCTGGTCGGCTGCTTTCAACCAGGTCGCCGCTTGGCAATGGGGCCTCACCACGACCCTTGTGAGCGAGGGACTATTGATCGTGGGACTCACTTGGATGGCCGCGCGGCTCTGGCAAAACAGCCGTCATATCCATC
>JBGTEU010000212.1:0-6113 GCA_041747595.1 Bythopirellula sp. | reverse complement strand
AGACAGCTGCCAAAAAACGGCGAACGGGTTAAAGGGTTAGTGCAGCATGAGTCTGACTGAATACAAACGCAAGCGGAATTTCGGCCGCACGCCAGAACCGGAGGCCAATGGCAAGGCCGCGCCGAGTAATCTCTTCGTCGTGCAAAAGCATGCGGCGAGCCGACTGCATTACGATTTTCGCTTGGAACTTGATGGCACGCTTAAAAGTTGGGCTGTTCCCAAAGGGCCAAGCCTGAATCCCAGCGTGAAATCGCTGGCCGTACACGTGGAAGATCATCCGCTTTCGTACGGGTCCTTCGAAGGAACGATCCCCCAAGGCCAATATGGGGGTGGCACGGTTATGGTTTGGGATCAAGGTACCTGGGAACCCGAGGGTGATCCCAGTCTCGCCTACAAGAAGGGAAAGCTTTCGTTCGTATTGCACGGTGAAAAACTCAAGGGGCGATGGTCCCTCGTGCGGATGGGAGGGCGTGCCGGGGAGGATGGCAAGAATTGGCTCCTCATCAAAAGCGATGACAAGTCCGCAAACAAGAAAAAGAACATCCTCACCGCGGAACCCACCAGCGTTCTCTCAGGCCGCGAGATGCAAGAGATCGCCGACGCTGGGGACAATGTTTGGCAAAGTAACGGAAAGGGAAGGAAATCCAAACCCACCACCGTTTCACGAGCCAAGACAAAGAAACAAAAGCCGGCTTCGAAAAACGGTAAGCCCATTACCACCAAACTCAAAATACAGGCCAGCGAACTCACCGGGGCCAAAAAGAAACCGCAACCCAAAGAATTCAAGCCCCAACTTGCCACGCTGGGGACGAGTGTGCCGACCGGGGACAAGTGGATCCATGAAATGAAGTTCGACGGCTATCGGCTGTTGGCCTTCTTTGAAAAGGGCAAGGTTCGCCTCGTCACGCGCAACGGCAACGACTGGACGCACAAATTTCCCACCCTTGCCAAGACACTCAGCGAGTTGCCGTTCGACTCGGCCATCTTGGATGGCGAAGTCGTGTCGCTCGGTGAAGAAGGGCTTCCCGACTTTCAGCAGTTGCAGAATTTATTGAAACGCGGTAACGACAAGGAAATCGTGTATTACTTGTTCGATGTCCCCTTTTACGGCGGCTATTCACTCACCGAGACTCCACTCATCGAGCGAAAGCAATTGCTTGCCGTATTGTTGGCGAAGCACGTGAGGAGCGACTCGATCATTCGCTACAGCGATCACATCGAAGGGCAGGGCGACTCGGTACTTTCCAATGCATGCAAGCTTGACATGGAGGGGGTTGTCTCCAAGCAAGCCGAAAGCGGTTATCTGCAAGCGAGATCTCCCGGGTGGATCAAAACCAAGTGTACCAAACGTCAAGAGTTCGTGATCTGCGGCTACACCAAGCCGACCGGCTCGCGGGTCGGGTTTGGAGCGCTCCTATTGGGTTACTACGACAACGGCAAACTGATTTATGCGGGGCGCGTCGGAACGGGGTTCAATCACACGTCATTGCGGCAAATTCACAGCGAGCTAAAAAAGCGCAAAGTTGACTCCTCCCCATTCGATAACTCTCTCAATAGCAGCCAATCCCGAGGCGTTAGTTGGGTAAGACCCGAACTTGTCGGCGAAGTGGAGTTCACGGAATGGACTGATGAAGGATTGTTGCGTCATCCGTCGTTCCAAGGATTGCGTGAAGACAAACCCGCCAAGCAGATTGTTCGTGAAAAGGCGAAACCCGTGAAGAACATCCAGAAGAACTTTAAAACGACCAAGGCAACCAAGAAGGCGGCATCCAAGAAAGAAACCAAGAAATCGCCGCGGCAAAAGGACGACGAGGGTTTTACGATAGCGGGAGTAACTATCACCAACCCTGATCGTGTGATTTATCCCGAGCAGGGACTGACCAAGCGTGGTCTCGCAGAATTCTACGAAGCAATCGGAGATTGGATTTTGCCATACGTGGTCGGCCGGCCGTTAACTCTCGTGCGTTGTCCTCAAGGACGCAAAGGACAGTGTTTTTATCAGAAACATCTCACCGATTCACTTCCCGATAACCTGCGTGGCGTTGTGGTGAATGAAGAGGAGGATGAGTATGTGGTGCTGGATGACATAGGTGGGCTGATCTCGCTCGTGCAAATGGGTGTGCTTGAGGTTCACCCCTGGGGATCTCGCGAGGAGAAGTTAGAGAAGCCCGACCAGATCGTGTTCGATCTCGACCCCGGGCCGGGTGTAGCCTGGGAACAGATGATCGGCGCGGCACGCGCGGTGCGCAAACGAATAGCCAGTCACAAACTCAAATCATTCGTCCGCACGTCGGGTGGCAAGGGATTGCACGTCGTAGTGCCGCTTAAGCCCGGCGCTACATGGGAGGCAGCGAAGGAATTCGCAAAGACCCTCGCTCACGAAATGCAGCAGGACGATCCCGAGTTGTATATCGCCACGGCCAGCAAAGCGAAGCGAAACAAGAAAATCTTTATCGATTACTTGCGCAATTCTCGCGGGGCCACGTCGGTGGCCTCGTATTCGACGCGTGCCCGTGCCGGCGCACCGGTGGCGATGCCGTTGCGTTGGGAAGAACTCGGCAAATTAAAATCAGCCGACCAATACACCGTCGCGAATACCGTGCGTCGGCTTTCTTCCCTTCGTAAGGATCCGTGGGAAGAGTTCTTTAAAATTCGGCAATCACTCTAGGACAGGAATTGTGTTTACTGCGTCCCGCTATCGTCGCCTTGGAAGTCTGACCGCGTTCACTGTGAGTTTGACGATAGTGTTCGCAAATTCACTTCCCGGGCTTGGACAAACCAACGCGACGGAATCGCCAGAACAAGAGACGGCAACGGACGAACTCCCGCCGGACGATCAACCCACGGCCCAGGTTGAAGTGAATCCGACCTCTCTCGATGCCGACATTGCCTCCCGATTGCAAAGAATTTTGGAGGCCACCGACTGGTTCGAGAATCCCCGAGTGCAAGTGACGGAAGGGGTTGCTTTTCTCGAAGGCCGCACGACGTCCAATGAGCGAAAGGAGTGGGCCGGTAAACTTGCCAGCAATACACGGGACGTCGTCGCCGTGGCCAACCGCATCAGGGTGATCGAATCGTCGATCTGGGATTTCACCCCCGCGTGGAAAGAACTCGACGTCATGCGGCGGAATGCCATTCAGGCCTTGCCGACGATCATGCTGGCGATAGTACTCCTGATCTTGACTTCGTTTGCCGCGCGAGGGTTCTCACTCCTGGCCCGGCGGGTCATTTCCCGTCGCACTAACAATTCCCTCCTCCGCGACTTGTTGACCAAGTTGCTTACGATACTCGTCATCTTGCTGGGAATCTATCTTGCTCTCCGCGTGACGGGACTTACCCGTTTGGCAACTACAGTCTTGGGCGGAACCGGGCTGATCGGACTCATACTGGGTATCGCCTTTCGCGATATTGCCGAGAACTTCTTGGCAAGTTTGCTCATCAGCATGCAACGTCCATTTAACGCGGGGGACAATATCGTCGTCGAAGGATATACCGGTCTCGTGCAGGCCGTGACAACTCGAGGGACGACGATCATGACACCCGATGGCAATCACGTTCGGATTCCCAATTCCATCATTTACAAAAGCATCATCCAAAATTTGACGGCCAATCCCAAGCTGAGGCAGAAGTTCACCCTCAGCGTAAACGAAACCGATTCTCTTTCCGAAACGCAGCAGGCCATTCTGAAAGTCCTGAAAGAGCACGAAGCGATTTTGAAAACCCCCGAACCGCTGGTGCTTGTTCATAAGTTCGTGCGACCCCGCATCATTTTGCAAGTTTATTTCTGGATCGACGTCAGACAACATGCCGGTGAAAAGGTCCGTTCCGCCGTGATTCGACTGGTGAAGAGCGCTCTCCAAGAATTATCTGCCAAGAAGCAGCCATCGACGCCGCCAGGTGAGCCAACCGACGGGACGAACGTCCAACAGACAATCCCCGACTCCGATCATTCTTCGAGCACGCCCGCCGAAGGGGCTCTGGGAAGCGATGACGAGCAAATCCAACAACAGGCGCGGGAAGCTCGGCCCGTCGAGGAAGGAACGGACCTCCTGAAGAATGCCGATGATAAGGGCCTTCCAGGGGAATTGGTTGAGCGTAAAGCGACTTGAACGCCACGATTTCAATACCTCATGATTTCGAGCTTGGATCCGAAGGAGTTTACCTGCACTACGTCGGCCGTGGAGTTCGCAAGTTTATCGATCTATTCTCAGAAAAAATCTTGCCACATTTTAGCTAAAGCTTCGAAAGGCTTGCCATGTTTCCGAGATCAACACAAGAGCTTGATTTTACACCTTCCGGTGAGGTCATGCCTTCTCCCCATCAATGGCGCGATCAGGTAATCTACCATTTGATGATTGACCGGTTCGATAACAATCAAGATCTTAAGCCGTTTGACCCCGACTCGACGCCGCGCAAGGATTGGGACCCACACGACGGAGCGGAATTCCAGGGAGGTCGCATTGCGGGGATCACCCGGCGGCTTGATTACATTCGCAACCTCGGCTGCACGACTCTATGGATCAGCCCACCGTTCAAAAATCGCGTGAACACTTACGACACTTATCATGGGTACGCGATTCAGAATTTTCTCGCGGTCGACCCCCGCTTCGGGACTCTGGAAGACTTGCAAGAGTTGGTTCGTGAAGCGCACAAGCGCAAGATGTACGTGGTTTTCGATATCGTCATTAACCACTCGGGGGACAATTGGGGATACGTGAACGATGAAAAGATGATTTACAACGACGGTCAACAGTTTGATTTTGGCTTTTGGCGAGGTTCCGATGGCAAGCCACTGAAATGTCCTCCCGAAGAATTCGGCGAGGACGACGCGGTGTGGCCCGTGGAATTGCAGCGGCCGGAATGCTACAAACGCCAAGGCCGCATCGGAGACATGGGATCGGCGTCTCGTGAGGAAATGGTTCACGGCGACACCGAGCATATGAAAGATCTCGATCTCACCCGCGAGGACGTGCGAGACGCCGTGATTCGCTGCCACAAATGGTGGATCGCACAAACCGACTGCGATGGTTTTCGCATCGACACGGTGAAGCATGCCGAACCGAAAGCAACTTCTATTTTTGTGAATGCGATCCGCGAATATGCCCAGAGCATCGGAAAGCACAATTTTCACATGTTTGCCGAGATCGTTGCCGAGGACGACGTGTTGATGAAGTATCTCGGTCAAAATACGCCCAACTTCGACGACCCGAACCAGGAATACCCGGCCCTTTGCGGTTGTCTTGATTTCCCATTGTATTTTGATCTCGAGGACGTGATCAAAAGAAAGCGGCCCCCCATCGTACTTGCCGAGCGGTACGAGAAGTTTCAGCACTTTTACCGCGACTATGGAAAAGTCGGCGAATACTTTGTCACGTTCATGGATAACCACGACCAAATGCACCGGCCCTTTTATCGATTTATGCACGGGGAGTCGGATTGGCGGTTGGCGGTGATCGGCATGGGCTATCTGCTCACAGCGATGGGAATTCCCTGCATTTATTACGGCACCGAGCAATGCTTGAACGGAGGGAGCGACCGAGACGACGATTATGTTCGCGAAACGATGTTCGGCAGCAACTGGGGGGCTTTTGGCGCTACTGAAGGACATTTTTTCAACGAACAACATTCCGCCTATCGCGCGATTGCCACCATCGCACGGGTCCGCGCCTCGGAGCCAGCCCTTCGGTACGGCCGACAATTCTTTCGACAGGTTTCGGGTGACGGACAGACTTTCGGCGAGTCGCGAGACCCCGGTGGAGTATTCTCCTACGCGCGCATCTTGGATACTGCCTCGATTGTGATCGTGATCAACCTCTATCCTGACCCACGGGCGATTTTCGTCGCGTTGGACGAAAAGTTTTTACCCCCGGGCTCGGAGATCAGGAATCTGTTGGGTGACAGAAGCTTTCCAGTAGAAATGGCGCCCAATGGCACGACGGCCTGCGTGCATTTAGAAATGCAACCACGTGAGATGATGATTCTTAAAGCAAAGTCATAGACCGCTGTAGAATAAAAAAGCCCTGCTCTTACGAGTAGGGCTTCCGTGAATTCGTCAAACTTCACTCACTCTGCTTCTTGCTCAGCCATCAGATTGATTTCCGAAGCGATCGTGG
>JBGTEU010000211.1:0-1578 GCA_041747595.1 Bythopirellula sp. | reverse complement strand
CCCGCTTTCTAGGCAACGGCTACTGGGCCGAAGTCGCCGGTGTGGAGCTCCTGACAGATTGGTCCACAAATCCCCCGCGGGAAAAGTGGCGGTGCAACGTCGGCGCCGGCTGGTCAGGCATCGCGATTGTCGGCGACTACGCCGTCACGCAAGAGCAACGGGGCGACCAGGAACTAGTGGTCTGCTATCGAATCTCGACCGACAACCCCGAAGGCGAGATCGTTTGGTCTCACGCCGACAAGGTGCGGTTCGATCCGGGTGGTGCGGGTGCGTTGGGGGGCATCGGTCCCCGCGCGACACCCACGATTGACAAACAACGAGTCTACACGATGGGTGGCACGGGGCTTTTCAATTGCCTTGATGCGCGTACAGGCGAGGTCTTGTGGATGCACGATACTCTCGCCGAAGCCAACATTTCAAATATCATGTGGGGGAAAGCAAGCTCGCCCCTGATTGTCGAACAAGCGGACGGTCCGACGTTGGTGGTTGTCAGCGTCGGCGCACCAAGCGGATCGCTCGTGGCCTATGATGCAGATACCGGAAAACGGGTGTGGTCTGCGGGAGATAAGCGTTCTTCCTACGCTACGCCCGTGTTGACCGAGCTGCTTGGCGAACGGCTAATTCTCAGCATCAACGAGGACGTCATCACCGCCCATCGCGTGGCCGACGGCGAAATCGTTTGGCGACATCCTTGGCCGGGAAACAGCGATAGCGATGCGACGATTTCTCAACCGATCCCCCTTCCCGGCGATCAGTTGTTTCTTTCCAAGGGGTATGGCGTGGGCTCTTCGTTGTTGCAACTCGCGCGCGACGACGGCGGCAAGATGATCGCCACGCCCTTGTGGAATCCCGCGATCCGCAATGTGATGAAGACCAAGATGGGCAACGTCGTGATCCACGACGGCTATGTTTACGGACTCGACGGCGGCATCTTGCAGTGCATTGATCTCGATGAAGGAAAAAACCAATGGAAGAAGCGCCGCGTCCCCGCGATTGGTCATGGGCAAATTATGCTGGTGGGCGATGCGATTGTGATTCTTTCCGAATCGGGCGAGCTCATCCTCGTGGAAGCCACTCCCGAGGAATACCGAGAACTGGTTGCCATGCGAGTCTTTCCCCCCGAGCAGGTCACTTGGAACAATCCGGCATTCAGCCCGCCGTATCTCTTATTGCGAAACGCCGAGCAAGCGGTTTGCCTGGAAATGCCACTCGTTGAGGCGGCAACCGCGACGGCTCAGAAATGAGCTTAATCGGGAGCGTTTTCCAACAGCCAATCTTCCAAAATCACGTGCCGCACAAACGGTGCTCGCAGCAGATTGCTACGAGCGGGGAGTAGCCCCGCCAACCAAGAGTTTCTCACAATTCCCGACACGGCCCGCAGGCTCAAACTGCTAAAAGAGTTTCCCGCCGTCTGTTCACGAACGTTTTCGCTGAGCCGCGCAAAGGTTGCCGGGATTAAGTTGGGCTCGGGGCCCACGTGAATGACCGTTTCGGTTCCCGCGGCGAGGCAGTGATCGACGGCCTCCCACAATCGCTGGGGATGGTCGACCCATTGGCGCAAAATCGCGCGGGGCGAAG
>JBGTEU010000210.1:0-11349 GCA_041747595.1 Bythopirellula sp. | reverse complement strand
AGCTTGGCCCTTGGTGTCGCCTGCCTAGCGGCCAGTTGATCCAAATGCCCTGGGTCCCGGTACTGATCGATCTCACATACTTGTTGATTGCGGTAAGTTTTCTCGTGCGGTTCAATCCCCGCAACCGCGCATCTGATGGCCGCATCATTTTGTTTACGCTGTTCACGGCGTTTGCCCCCTTCATTTTTGCTCTCTGGATGGCGCCGCTCTTGGGCTGGTTGGATCCCGCTTGGGAAGTTGCCTACAACGAATTCCTCTGGCGAAATCCCATTAGCTGGTATTTCGCTTTGGCAGCCGGCGTGCTGATCTCCCTGGGCAACATGATCGACGTGTGGGGCTACATGGTGCTCTGCCGCAGCTTCGGCATCGTCCCCGAAGCACGAGAGCTAAAGACAACGGGCCCGTACCGCTTTGTCCGCCATCCGGTCTACCTGGGGCAATTTCTCGCGCAGGGGGGGGTGTGGCTCTTTTTCGCCCGGACGCACCCCGTGTGGATTGGACTTTATGTCGCCTTCGTGGCGATGCAGCTTTATCGCTCGAAGCTGGAAGATCGCGTGCTGGCCGCCGCCTTTGGCGAGCAGTACGAAGCGTACCGACGACGCACGTTTTGGTTCGTTTAAGCAAGCGAAGCAATCGTGCCGCGAGAACCGGCTAGCTCTTGTCCTTAAGCATCCGCTGCAGGTGAATCACCTGAGCCCGCACTTCTTCCATGTTGGGATTGATCCGCAAGGCGCGGCGGAAGGAATCGAGCGCCGAGATGGGGTCGTTCGCTTGCAGATAGGCTTGCCCCATCGTCGATGAAGCGAGAAAGTGGAAGGGATTTACTTCCAGGGCTTGATGGCAATCGCGGCCGGCGGCATCGTATTGACCCATCTGAAAGAAAGCCTTGCCACGATAATACCAGGCTTGGGCCAGCCAGGGGGCGTCTTCAACGAGTGCCGTTGCCAACTGTGCCGCGCGCTCAAAATCACGCTCATCGAGATGCTCGCCAATCGCCACCAGATGCCGTTGCTGGGTTGTCGAGCCAATTCGAAGCCATACTTGTTGGATCGCGCACTCGGCCAAAGTGCGCACGCCGCGGTCTTTGTCGACTAGCGTCCGCCCCAAGACCGCGTTGCTCCGGTAATCGGCTAATCGCCCGAGCGCTAGCACCGCGCCCCGGCGCGCCGCGGGATCGCTTGACGTCGCGACCCTTTCCAAGCCACCTACCGTGTAACTTGCGAGCACGGTGCGGATATAGGCGCCGATATTCTGATCGACCAAATACCGTTCGTAGTGGTAGACCAAGAGCGGACGTTGCGAATAATCGTGACTCATGCCGACAATCACCCTGATGACGCGCACAATTCTCTTGCTCGTCACCTGTAACTTGCGATAATGCAAGCGTATCAACCTTGCCTTTATCAGCGGGGGGAATCCTCGAGAAGCGTTCCGTAACTTCCGAGGAAGACTTGGGTCGTAAAACCGTGAATCACCGGCCAACTTCCGTTAGCCATAGTCTCACCGACCTCAAGCTGTAGTGTAATTGCTGCGGACGAATTCACAACGAAAATGTCGCCCAGTTACGATAAGTACCGACCGACGATAAAAACAGCACTTCCTTGCTGACATAACGCTGCCCAAAAATCTCCTTGCCAAAGTTGGTTCGCCATGCTGTGCGGCTTTCTGATAAAACTGCGGCACCTCGCTGGCACATGGGTTCTTGCTGGCATCGTCATCGCCAACCCTTCCCTAGCGGTTGCTGATACGCTGGTTGAACGCTTGGAACGCCCCCTCACCGCCCACTGGCATGGGCAAGAATTAGCGGTGGTACTCGAGCGGATTGCTGCCAGTCAAAACGTGACGATTTGGCTCGATCGCCGGGTGGACCCTCAAATCCGAGTCGAAGCCCGTTTCAGCGGCATCCCACTAAGACAAGTCCTTGACCAACTGACCGCTGGCGAGACCATAGGCTGGTCACAGGTGGGTAAGATCATCTACCTAGGCCCTCGACAATCGGCTCGCGAAGTGGCGACTCTTGCCGAGCGAGCCAAGGAGTCGCTCGCCCGGACGTCGGCGAGCAACCGCAAACGCTGGTTGCTTACGGAACCCATGACTTGGCCGCGGCTCAGCGAGCCTCGCGAAATCCTCGGCAATTGGCTCACAACGGCGGATATCGAACTTTCCAATGGCGAGGCGATCCCCCATGATCTTTGGAACGCAAAAAAGTTGCCCCCCACGCCGTTGGTGGACCGCGTCGTGTTGCTGCTAGCGGGTTTCGATCTCACTTGTGATCTCTCGAACAACAAATGCCGCGTTGTGCCGGTCAGCCGGCCGGTAGAGATCACCCGCCGCTACGACGTCGGTAACCGACTTGCCGATTTGCGGAACGCATTCAAGCAAGATCCGACGGTCCGCATCTTGCAATCAGGAAAACAAGCAACGATCACCGCACGCTCGGAAGATCACGATCGAGCGAAAGATATTCTCAATGGCTCAGCGTCGGCCAAACGTCCGAGTCGCCAACCGACCAAGCAGAATTCACAACAAGTTTTCAGTCTGAAGCTAGAAAATCAGCCGGTGGGCAACGTGATCGACCAGCTCGCCAGCCAGTTGGGACTGGAAGTTGTTTGGAGCGTAAGACTCCGCAATCGCACGCCCGATCCCCGCACCTCGCTTGTTTCTTGCGATGTGCAAAACGGCGACTTATCCGCATTGCTTGCCGCGGTCCTCGGACCCGCGGGACTGAAATTTGAACTCGAGGGGCAGAAGCTAGAAATCATACCCATCGAATGAGTTTACAGATCTTAAGCGCGGAGAATGCGCTCCAACTGTTGACGAATTTCAGTTTCAATTTTATTCCGGAACATCATGGCCGCGATCGGCAAATCGCCGTTGATGACCACTTTGTTTTCCTCAACTCCCACGGTGCCGTCGAAACGCATCCCCAATGTCTTAAAGCCGAAAGCCAATGCGTTGTCCGCCCAGGCGTGGCTCAAATCTTTCACCTGTTCTCCAAAGCGGCTTTGCATCGACTCGGCCAATCGCTCTAGCCGGCTCTTGGCTTCCTCGGCGGTAAGCGTATGAGGGACTTCCATCTTGATTTTTGGCACGATAACTCCTGATGAACCAACAAAATCAGCCGACGATGAGTCGGATAAAGACAACGAACCACGAGATACCATCCTTAAGCGAAGAGGCATCTCTGACAAGACTCGTCAACTAGAAATGGCTAGAATTATTCTGCGTCGTCATATTCCCTGCGATCGTTGCCGTGCCATAATGGCAGGCCGGCCCGCACTCGATCTGCCAGCACGCTAAGCTTTTCGTGAGTGCCGGGCATCGCAACCGTAGGATTAAATCCATTTTCTGCAACCTGCTCCGGTTCGAAATCCCAATCTCCCTCTCTGATGGCTTCCAGTATCGACTTATGCACCTTTCGATCCCCCCCTTACCCGCGCAGAAAACGAAGTGCCCAAAACTACTGCATCCTTTGATCACCAACGCTTCACCACCAAGCCAGGCGATCGAACGTGGAATCAAAATGAATTGCCGATCATAGCACGCAATCCTTTCGCTCACGTTGCAGTGGTTAACCACCGGCGAGTATCGCTGATTTTGGTGAATAGTCAAGCAAATTGTGCCAACTCAAAATTACTGTGTGATTGGCGACACTCCACGGCATGAAATCATGCAATCGAGTTGCCGCTGAAAATCTCCGATCAAGGTTTTAACGACTCGTCCGGTGCGATTTCCCCGGCAAATCGCACCGCGCACGGCAATCAGGTCCACGGGTAATTCGACAATTCCTGACAAATCTGCAAGTTGCAGATTCCCGGCCAGAACGGTTGTCATCCCCCCCTGGTGGGCAAGTTGCATGAGACGTGCTACTTCCACGCACGACAAAACATCGATGCTCGATTTATTTTGCTTCTGATAGGTGTCAATAAGCAGATAACGGCATCCGGCTTCGAGGGCGAGTTGTAGCACCTCTGCCGGAGTTGGTGCAGCGGCAGCTTGCCAATCGGCATAAATCACCGCAGCCAGGTGTTTGCCAGCGGCGCATGTCGTTTCAAATGCGCTTCGCCAACGTGCTTGCCAATCGGCAACAAGCCCACACCCATGCAGACCTAACTTCACGACACGAATCTCTGCGATCCCCAGGAGTTGTTGCGTGGCCGACTGGGGCCAATCGACCAATTCGCCAAGTGCTGCTGAAAGCGGACGACGCCCAGCAATCTCCTGCACCATCCGCTCGGCGACTTCTGCCGAAACCGCACCCAAGGGGCCCGCAAGCGGTTCCTTGAAGTCGATCCAATCCGCTCCGCCCGCCAGCGCGTCGGCAGCTTCCATTTCATCACGGACACTCACCAAGAGTTGCAGCGGACCTGGCGGCCTCATGATTGTTCCCCTGCGTATTCACGAGAGACTTCGCTCAAGCGGCGGTTGAGTCTGCGAATCACGTCGTTGGTGAGTGGCTCGCACCATGTGCCGCGGATCGTGACATACCCTTCGCACCAACGCCCCAGTGCTGGTTTCACTTCCAGTCGTTGCCACTCTTCTGCTTTTTGCGATATGCGGGCAACGAGATTGACCGTCTCCTCACTATCCTCGGAAGCGCCGGGTAAATAGGCGGGGCCTTGGCCGAGAAAGAATGCCTCGACCACTTGCACAGGAACGTCGATCGGCTCCCCGGCGCGTAGGTAGAACAGCACCTTGCCGTCAGCGAAGCCCACGCGCGGTCGCAACAGTTGACGGATCACCACGCCGATCAAAAACATGCCGGCAATCAGTGCCCCCACAGCAAAGAATCGCAACCCCGGCACTGCAGTGATGTTCAAGAGTGCGAGCGCAGCGCCGCAAATCAGCACTCCAGGCAAGAGAGCCATGGCGATAATTCGGCGGTTCGATCGCAACCAAATCTCAGTCATTCGCAAGTATCAATTGATTCGAAGTAGAATGGGATTCTTACATTGAGTTTATCGAAGCTAGGGCATGCGAGATAGTCACGCTGGTTGCCGCTGAATTTCTCGAACCGGTGTTTCATTAGCGATAGACACTCGTAGTGCTTATTCTTGCTTCTTGCCAGGGCGCAATTGTTGCGACATGAAGCAACACTCCACCGCAATGAAAGTAGCAGCATAACCTTAAGTGGGAAAGAACGCTGGCAACACCGGCATTTGGGTCATCATGGCGGGCTACACGGTTTACAGTTATGCGATCTTGCTTCCCATCTTGGCGTTTGACCAATGGCAGAACATCTCACATGAGCAACTCTCGCCGCTTCCAAGTGCGGAACCCGCCGCCGCTGCTTCCGATGAGTAACTCGCATGACGAATGACACAAAACGCGGCTTGTGAGCCGTGTGATAAATGGCGTAGAATGGGGCGCCGTGCCGGTTGCTGGGTGCAGTTGCTCGGGCTCGGTTTGATATGACCCATCCTTTCTCGCCCGCGACTTTTCCCTCCGTGCCTTCACCAATCATCACAGACCCGCAAGCTCTCGAGCAGCTTTGCGAACGGCTTCGCTCGGCACCGATTATTGGCATCGATACCGAGTTTGTCTCCGAAGACACCTTCCACCCACATCTGTGCCTCGTGCAGGTTGCCACGGAACAGGAGCTTGCTGCGATCGATCCGCTGGCCTTGCGCGATTTGGATTGTTTCTGGCGAGTCATGACCGCGGGTGATCATGTCACCGTGCTCCACGCAGGCCGAGAAGAACTCAATTTCTTTTTGCGTTCTCCCAGCGCCGCAGTGCCCAAACACATTTACGACGTGCAGATCGCCGCGGGTTTTTGCAGCAACGAATTTCCCTCGTCCTACAGCTCGGTGGTGAGCAAGTTTCTCGGCCATCAACCGGCCAAGGGAGAACAACGCACCGATTGGCGTCGCCGTCCCTTGAGCGCCGCACAGATCAATTACGCCTTGGAAGACGTGCGTTACTTGCTTCCCTTGCATAAGAAACTGACGCAGATTCTCAAGAACCTGAGTCGCGACGAATGGCTCGACGGGGAACTGCGAATCTGGCAGGATGAAATCGTCGCCGCGAGCATCCGCAAAGATTGGCGCCGCGTTTCAGGAATCGGCAAACTTAGCCCACGTAGTCTGGCGATTGTCCGCGAGCTCTGGAATTGGCGGCAAGCGGAAGCCCAACAGCGTAATCTGCCGGCTAAGCGGATCTTGCGCGACGACCTACTCGTGGAAATCGCCAAACGCAAAGTCGATACCCCCGAGCAAATCATGGCGATTCGCGGCATGGAGCGGGGCGGCGCCAAACGAAAGGCGTACGAACTCGCCGAGTGCGTTGCCCGCGGCCTGACGGGCCCAACGGAAAAACTGACGCGTGGTTCGCGCAGCGACGAACTTCCCCCGCAACTCAATCTACTCGGTCAATTCTTAGCCCCCGCGCTCGGCACGATTTGTCGTCGCGCGGAAATTGCAACCAGCATGGTCGGCACGGCCACCGACGTGCGCGAGTTGATTGCCTATCGCATGGGCATCGGCACCGATGACGACAGCCCCCCCGCGCTCGCCGAAGGATGGCGGGCACAACTTGTGGGAAATGTCATTGATGATTTGCTCGCGGGAAAGCGCTCGATTCGCATCAACAATGCACTCGCCGACGATCCCCTCGTGTTCGAATAAGTCCAGTCGCCTAAATCGAGCATCAGTTAATAGCCGCGACTCGATGAGTCGCACGTCTTCGAAGCGAGATTACTTACCGATTACCAACCATGCTGGGATCGCTCGAATAGGCGGTCTCGCCGTCTTCCCAATGATATTGGTCTACGTAGAACTTGGTCGTTTCTTCGGCGGCCAGCTTGATATCGAGATCCTTGCAGCTTACCTCGGCACGGAAAACATGCGTTCCCGCTTGCGTCGCGACGGCACGAATCCGCAACACAAGTTCCTGCCCGGCAGGCAGTGTGTTGATCGGATGGATACTCACGCGGCCGTCACGGACCGAAAATTGCGCCCCCTCGACCGAGTTGGGATCAATACCGGCAGAGAACAGGCCAACGACACCAACGTTTTGAGCATCGATAGTGCCCCGATTGCGGATGCGAATTTCATAAACCGCGGTCTCACCCACGGGCACCGGGCCTTGGGGATCGCTCACCGAAAGTTCCAAGTCGGCCACGGCGATCACATTGGTTTCGATGTGCTTCTCGCTCCGCAAATCACCGCCGGCGGTTTGTGCCGAAATCTCAAAGCGATTCGCACCGGCCCGATCCACTTGGCAGCAAATCTGTATGAATTCCTCTTCGCCAGCCGGAATTCCCGATACTTGCCAAGTGACTTCACCACTCTTGGCATCGAGCTGGTAGCCCTCACTCGCGGAAACGAGCTTCACTCCCTGAGGAAGTTTCACCCGCATCGCCACAGAGTCGGTATTAGCGGTGCCCGTGTTGCGAAGACGGAAATAGTACGAAGCCTCGGTCCCTGCATATTTTTCGGCGGGTCCACGCCAATCGAGTTCTAGCTCCGGTTTGCGGCAGAGCACTTGGCGAACCGCTTCGGTCTGCAGTCCACCGGCGGCAGTGGCGCTAGCCTTCATGGTCAACTCACCCGCGTCGCGAGCGGTCAACTCAAGTTCTATTTCCTTGCTCGCGCCCGCTTCCAGTTGACCTACGGTGTGCGAGCTGGCCGTTGCTTCATCACCGCCGGGCGGGATCAGTCTGATCACGACATTCTCGGCCACGCCGGTACCGGGATTCCGCAGCGACAATTGAAACCGCTGGGCTTTGTTAAACAGCACCTCCTGAGGACCGGAAATTCTCATTTCCAACTTGGGCTCTTGCACTTCCACGAATGCCTGCGAGGCAATCGGGGCCTGCGTCCATTCCACGGAAAGATTCAGCGGCTTGCCGGTACGCGGGATCAACCTCATGGAAAGCGACTGGGCGGTGCGTCCCGCGAGCTCATCCAACTGCCAGCGGAGCGAACCTGTGCTCTCGGCGGTAGTACGTTCGACCATGCCGCTGGTGGAAATGACGTCGACCACTTCCGCCCATTCCGGAATCCGGACTTCGGCCGACAGACTTCGGGCGTTGGCTTCACTCGTGTTTTCCAAAATCACGCGATAAGTGGCTTCCCGACCAACCAAAATTTGGCGAGGCCCCTCGATCCGCGAAAGAATGACTGGCTGCTTGGTGCTGAGCAATGTTTCCCCGCCGGGGGTCAGCAACCCGCCTCGTGAAGTGCGTGGCGCCGATCTTTGACGTGCGGGGATATGCTGTTGCGTGGGACTGGAAAACAGTTCCTGCGACTGGCGATCAAACGGATCGGCTAGTGAATCAAGTTGTTCTTCCTGGGCTGGCGAGCTCTGTTCCAGGCTCTCCAATTGCTGACGGAGGTCGTTCACTGCCTCGGAACGAGCGGGAATCCCGCCAGAATTAGCCTTGCTGATCAAGGCCTGCCGGAGATCGAAATTCCGTGTCTCGGCATCAGAAGCCTGTTGATTCTGTTCCGCGCGAGGCAAGGGTTCGATGGCCAGCGATTCGCTGCCTGCGTCACCCAAATGCTCTTGCTCAACCGCGAGCAAATCGTCGAGGGCGTCTTGGAGCTCATCCGCGCGAGTCGTCGACGGGGACTTCCGCGGCGCCGCATTCGTATTTGAGGGACTGTTTGTAGCCGCCCCGCGACGTGGCGCGGTGTCGAACACTTCATCGCCCAATTCAAAATCTTCGCCGACGGCTTCGCTCTTCGTATTGCGATCAAAGAAGATACCCTTCGGCAGCAGATCGCCTGCTTGCACGCGGTTACGTGAGGAGTTGCGCGCCGGCAAGTTCGCAGTCCGCTGGCTGGGAGACTGGCTTCCGCTGGAGCGGTTGCTCGAAGGGCGACTTCCTGCGGAGAAACTCTCGTCCGCTGCGTAGGCCTCCTCGTCTTCCGGCTTGTCGTCGCCGATGAACGCACTCTTAATTTGGCTCAGTCGCGAAGCAAGCGTCGAACCGCCCGGCTTGCGGGTCCTGTTCATTTGAGCCCAAGATTGCGTCGCCGTCGCACTAAAAAGTGTCACAACGAGTATTGCGGTAATCCATCCACGAGCCATGATCGCTTCCCTGCGCATAGAATAGGACGTGACTTAATTCGTCATCCAATTCATCGGCCTTACCGCTTGGGAAAGATAAACCGAAATCCGAAAGAACTCCGGTCAGAGAAAATAGGCAATTTCAGGGAGCCGGGACATGTCGAGCCATCTGCATTCTGCTAGCAGCAGTTAGAGCCCGAGGAATGGGTAATTTCAAATCCCAAATCGCGGATCATCGAATAGTCTGCCTCGGGGAGTTGGCCCTTGGTGGTGAGATAGTCGCCGACGAAAATCGAATTCGCTGCGTAGAGGCCCAAAGCCTGCAAGCTGCGGAGTTGTAGCTCACGCCCCCCGGCGATGCGAATCTCGCGGTCGGGGTTCACCAGCCGAAACATCGCTAGCACTTTCAGGCAATAATTCGGCGTAAGATCGTGCCGCCCTGCAAGCGGGGTACCGTCGATGGGGTTCAGGAAATTGACGGGAATCGACTCAACCCCCAACGACCGCAGCTCAAGAGCCATATCCACGACGTCACGGGGGGCTTCGCCCATGCCGATGATTCCCCCCGAGCAAAGCTCCATCCCCGCCTTCCGCACCGCCTTCAAGGTCTCTACGCGATCCTGGTAGGTGTGAGTCGAGCAAATCTCGCTGTAAAACTCGCTCCCCGTGTTGAGATTGTGATTCACGCGGTCCACGCCGCAGGCCTTAAGGCGATCGGCTTGCTCGGGGGTCAAGAGCCCCAAGCACGCGCAGATGTCGAGTTTGTATTTTTCTTTGATCTCGGGGATGAGCTTCTCCACCGCCGACATCTCGCGTTCGTTGGGACCACGAGCCGAGATCACGATGCAATAGGTCTTAGCATCGCGCTCGGCGGCTGCCTTGGCCCCCGCAAGGATCTGCTCGCGATTGAGCAAATTGTAACGGGGTATCTCCGCCTCGGAAACTTTTGATTGCGAACAATAGCCGCAGTCCTCGGGACATAAGCCGCTCTTGGCGTTCATTAAGAAATAGAGCTGCACCGTCTTGCCGAAATACCGCTGCCGCACGCGAAAGGCCGCGTGCATCAGGTCGAGAATTTCTTCCTCGGGGCAAGCCAGCACCTCGGCTGCCTCCGAGGCGGTGAGTTTGTAACCATCAAGGATCTGCGTGGCCAGGGACTGCCAGCGGCTATTACGAGCTGCATCCTGGGAAGTCTCGGAATGGTCGGTAAGCGTGGCGTGGGTCATGGAGTGACTCGAATTGAGGAAATCAACGGAGAGCGACTCCCAGTAGTATGAGAAAGTGCCGCGTTTCTGCAAGGTCGCACTACTTATTTAGCCTCGCCGCTTGCGGCGGGAGTCTTTTGTTATGACAGCGCGGAGCAAGCTCAGCGGCTAAACTGCCTTGGCACGGTGCTCCCCAACCGCCAGAATGGGGCCATGGGATATCACCTCGTTCGTTACAGTTTGTTGGGCCACGTCGGCCGCTTCGTTGCCGCCGATGCCACCCGTTACCCGCGCCATGCCCGGGTGATTGTCCGCAGCCCGCGTGGGCTGGAGATCGGCGAGATTCTTTCCGTCCCCGAACCAAGCGAACAATTGGAGAATACCGACGGAGAGATTTTACGGAAAGTCACGGTCGAAGACGATCTTCTCGCCGCCCGGCTGGAAAAGCACCGCCACGAAGCCTACGCGGCTTGTTGTGATTTACTCGTCGAAGCCCAAATCCCCGCCGTGCTGGTGGATGTGGAACACCTGTTCGATGGACAGGGCTTGTTCTTTTACTTTCTCGGAGAAGTTCCCGCGACGGCCGAGCCAGTCATGCAGCAGCTCGCCGACCTTTACGAAACGACCGTCGAGTTCCGCAAATTTGCCGACACGCTCGCCGAAGGTTGCGGCCCCGGCTGCGGAACCGAAGAAGCGATGGGGCAGGGGGGTTGCGCGAGCTGCACCTCTTGCGCGGTCGCGAGTGCGTGTGGGACGAAGAAGAAATAATTTTCACGCAGAGGCGCAGAGTTCGCGGAGAGGATCGTTCAATGCGTTGCGTGATTGACGAAGTTCTTTGGATTGGCAACGCGGCTGACGGGCGTAATATTCCAAAGTTATTTGAGTTTGGATTTAACGTCGTCGTCGACCTGGCTGTCGATGAGCCTCCTGCAGTTTTACCGCGACAGATGATCTACATTCGCTTTCCGATCTATGATGGGATTGGCAATGACAAATCCGTCTTGATCGCTGCAATTAGAACCGTTGCGATGCTCTTGTCGACCGAAGGCCTCAAAACTATCGTTTGTTGCAGTGCAGGACTCAGTCGCTCACCGGCAATTGTTTCAGCAGCAGTCGCGATTGCGAAAAA
>JBGTEU010000209.1:0-5854 GCA_041747595.1 Bythopirellula sp. | reverse complement strand
CGGCGAGTTTTAAGATTTCGTCGCCGGTCTTTGCATCCCACAGAATCGCGACGTTGTCTTCCCCGCCCGTGATGATTCGCTCTCCGTCGCGAGAAAATTCACCGCAGATGACGGCCCATTTGTGACCGTGCAAGACGAGTTGCTCCGCCCCCGATTTCGCATCCCACACCCGCGCGGTCTTATCGTGCGAGCATGTGACCACCCGCGTTCCATCAACATTAAAACGGGCCTGTCGGACGCGGCTTTCGTGCCCCGTGAAAGCCGGTTCCACGGGCGTTCCCTCCGCGAAATCCCAGAGCCGCGCGGTGCCGTCGTCGCTCGCCGTGAGAACTTGCTCGCCATCGGGCGAAAACTGCACGCTGTTGACGTAACCCTCGTGGACGCCGTCGAGTTTGCGAATCGCTGCGCCGGTGGCCGCATCCCAAATCTTGGCGGATTGATCCCAACTGCCGGTCACAAGCCACTGGCCATCGGGAGAAACGTCGGCATCGGCCACGGCACCGTGCGGGCTGAATCGCACCAGTTGCTCGCGCGTCGTGGCATCCCACAATCGCGCGTCGTTGCCGCCAATCGTGAGAACTTGATCCCCCGCGGGCGAATAACGGGCAGCCCACACGAGTCCTCCCTTGCCGGCAAAATTCAGCCAGGCCCCCGCGGGATCGACGGACTGGTCTGCGACCAGATCCCACTGATAAACTTCGCCGGTGGCCGAGCAAGTAGCGAGGGCAAATTTGCCATTCGGCGAAAGGTCGATCGCCGTGTAAACCACTTCTTGATCGGTCGGTTCAATCGTTACGAGCAACTGGGCATCGGCGAGCGACCACAACCGCAATTTGCCGTCGTCGCAACTCGTGAGCACTTGCGTGCCGTCATCGGAAACATCGAGATCGGCAACCCACTCGGGATGTTTCAAGACTCGGTCGCGGAGTTCCGTGCCGGTGGCGACGTCCCACTGCCCGCAGGTGTTGTCGCCGCTCGCGGAAACGAGCACGCGATTATCGTCGGCAAAGGCGAGCGCGGTGATCGTGCGGCTGTGGCCCACGAGCCAATGCGCTGGAGTCCAAGTTTCGCTTTGCGGATCGCGTCGCCAAAGACAACCGCGGCCACGCTCGTCCCCGGTGGCGAGCCACTGTCCATCAGTCGAGAAACGTGCCGCGGTAATTGGTGCTTCGTGGCCTTCGAGAGTAGCAACTTGTTGGCCCGTGCTGACATTCCACAGTTGCGCGTCGTTTGCGGAGCTGCCCGACACGAGCCACTGTCCGTCGGGCGACACGGCGAGCGCGGCGGTGTAACCCGTGCCGGTGAGATCCGCGAGTTGCGTGCCGGTGGCGACGTCCCAGATCCGCACGGTGCTGTCGCCGCCGCCGGTGGCGAGTCGCGATCCATCGGCGAAAAATACGGCGCTCGACGCGAGAAAATCATGCCCCTCGGCAAAGCGGCGCAACATCGTGTGATTCGCCACGTCCCACAAACTCGCCGTGCGATCGCGGCTCGCGGTGACGATCTTGTCGCCGTCGCGCGAGAAATGAGCGGCCAGCACCGCGTCATCTTCATCCTGCTCGGAGTCGTCAAACACGATCATCTCGGCATAGCTCTCCGGTTGCCAGAGTTTGATCTGTTGATCGCGACCCGCCGAGAGCAGCCACTCGCCGTCGTTGGAAAACGCACAATCACGAACGTGGCTCGCATGGCCCCGCAGTTCGGCGGACTGTTTGCCGGTCGCAAGCTCCCAGATGCGGATCACATTGTCTTGTCCACCGGAAGCGAGGGTTTGGCCATCGGGCGCAAACGCCACGCTCCGCACGGGACCCGTGTGAACGCCGAGCTCCACAAAGGGCGCGGGAAGGTCGGGCTCGCCATCGAGTCGGCGAACGACGTCCACGGGATGCACTTCATCGGGGTTCCACAACAGCACGCGGCGGTCGTAACCAGCCGTGGCAACGCGAATGCCATCGGGCGAAAAATGTGCATCGTAAACGGGACCGCGATGCTGCGCGAATTCCGTGAGTTGTTTGTACTCGCCGCTGGGCTCGAGTTGCCACACGATTGCCTTGCCGTCCTGGCTGGCTGTGACGATCCGCTCGCCATCGGGCGAGAATTCCGCCGACCAGACCCACCAGTTGTGGCCCTGGAGCATTTGCAAAACTTCGCCGGTCGCCAAATCCCAAATGCGAGCCGTGGTGTCGTACCCCGCCGAAAGGAGCCGCGACCCATCGCTCGAAAACTGCACGCTCACGACCGCGTCGTCGTGACCGACAAGCTTTGCGATTTCTTCACCATCGCTCACGCGATAAATGCGAAGGAGCGAATCGCCGCAAGCAACCGCGAGCCGTTCACCGACGGGATCAAAAGCCACGGCATGCACATAATTGTCGATTGCAAATGTGTGCAACACTTCGCCCGATTCGCGGTTCCACAATCGCGCTTTGCCGTCGAGATCGCCGCTGGCGAAAAGCTTTCCATCCGGCGAAAAGGTGACCTCTTCCACGGGCCCCGCCATCGGCCACGACTTGTCGCTCAAGTTGCACAGATACGCAAGCCGGCCCCATTCCCAATTCTTGAGCTCCGCATCGCACTCGTCCAACAGCGCCGCCGCGCGGTCGAAGGCGTTCTCGACGATCTTGGCGTTCGCCAAGCCGATGCGAGCCACATACGCTTCGTATTCCTCGGCTTCTTTGGCTGCGACGGCCTTGGCTTCTTCGGCTTCAGCGCGTTGGCGCTCGGTCTCGGCCACTTGCCGGGCTGCTTCGGCTTCTTCGTAATTCTGTTGGGCCACGTCCTCGGCGTCTTCGGCGCGAATCCGCTGGGTAACGGCTTCGTCGCGCTCGGCACGGACGATCACCAAAGCCACCGACACGATTCCCGCGACGGCGAGCAGCAGCGCCGCGACCATCCGCTTGAGCAGCGTGAGCCGACGGACGCGGGAAGCACGTTCGTGCAAGCCGGCTTCCAATTGTTCGAGCAGCACCCTGTGCTGCGGATTCGACTTCTCCAAGAGCGAGATGCCGAGATCGAAGTCACCCTTTTTATGTGCGGCTTCAGCGTAAGCCAATCGTGCCGACGACAAGAGCCGCGTGGCCCGCTGGTTGCCGTCCCACATCGCCAGGGCTTCTTCAAAGCCGTAAAGCGATCGTGAATAAAGCTCGTAATCGCCCGCGGCTTCCGCGGTGTGGAAATTCTTCTCGGCGCTCTCGGTGAGCAAAATGCTCTCGGAGTGCGACTGGTATTGCCGCAAGGCGTCCTGAAATTCCTGCACCGTCTGATAGCGATGCGCTGGCTTGGTGGCCATCGCCATGAGCGCGACGTCGAGCAATTCGCTCGAATGTTCGACGGGGGGAATTTGGTTCTTGGCGGCCGCCAACAGGCAGGCCATCACCGTCTTGCCGGAGTGTGGCGGTCGGCCGGTGATGATTTCATAGAGAATCGCACCCAAAAGATAAATGTCGCTCGCGGTGGTGACTTGCTCGATGGGCCCCGTCGCCATTTCGGGAGCCATGTAGGCCGGCGTGCCTCCCATGACGTCCGACTGACTCACCGAGGCCGCGTTGGGGAAAGACTCGCTGATCCGCGCGAGACCCCAGTCCATCACCAGCACTTCGCCGTAGTCGCCGAGCATGATGTTCTCGGGCTTGAGATCGCGGTGGATCACGCCGTTCGCGTGGGCAAAGGCCACCGCGTCGGCCACGCGCAGGAGGATGCTCAGGTTTTCGTCGAGCGATTTCTTGCTCCGCACGTCATCCCAGGGAGTTCCCTTCACCCTTTTCATGGAATAGAAAAGAGCACCCGCGTCGTTTGTGCCGAGATCGTAAATCGGCACGATATTGGGGTGATCGAGCTCGCCGGTGACGACCGCCTCGGAAATAAATTTCTCGCGCTGCTCGGGCGTTTCCGCGTCGGTCTTTTTCAGCATCTTGACCGCGACGGTCCGCGCGATGGCCGATTGCCGAGCCGAGTACACCACCCCAATGCCCCCCTCGCCGATCACGTCGAGCAATTCGTAGTCGGGGGCGTCGGCCGGAGAAATGATCGGGGGCTTGTGATCGCTCGGCGCGCGGAACTGCCGCGACTTCACCACGAGCGACGATCGAGTGACGATGGCGTCGTGCACCGTCTTGCCCTGCTTGATCGTCATGTGCGGCTTGTCGGGATCGCCAACGACATTCTCTCGCCAATTGGCGGTGACCATGCTCTCGGCAAGGATCGCTTCTTCGACCGAGGTGACGAACTCCACCGTCTGTTCGGCGACCAGCGGCGTTGTTTTCGGCTTGGGTCCCACGGGCGCGTTGCCAGAGAGATCGCCCGGCGATCCGCCCGCCAGCAAACTCACTTCGATGGTTTGAATCGTGTCGGGATTAACGTTGGTTTCGCTGGAAAGGCTCTCGCCGAGGAGCTCAATGTCCATCGACTCGATCTGGCCAACGGTTTCGAGGTCGACGGCTTCTTGCGGCGCGAGGTTCCGCTGCGACCGGTCGTGCAAGCTGCGTTGGGGCACGCGATGCAACGGCGCCCCGCACTTGCTGCAGCGTCCCGCGGCAAGCGCTCTTTCATCGGCTTCAGTATTGCAGGCGGGGCAAGTTCGCATGAACGATTTTAACAATTCAAAACGATGTAGGGGCGGTCTTCGACGGCGACAGAGTCGCCTCCTACATATTTCCAGGGAGACGCGTTCCCTTGATTGTATTTGGGGAACGGCGAGGCTGCAGAAGATTACTGATTTTTCGGCCTGGGAGGGTTATTCCCCTGAAGTTTACGCCATTGCTGGGCCGTCGCCTGCGAGAGTGCCTGATCGACGCGGTGGGCCCAACTTTGCGAAGAAGCGCTCGCCGCAAGCCCCACGGCCAAGGCCGTCCAACGGGTGGTATTCCGCTGCACGGTGGCCAAGGAAACCGCGTCGGCGTATTCACCTACCAGAGGTTCAAATCGCACGGGCTGCAGCGCGGCACCTTGATCGGTAGCGGTGGGAGCTTGCTCGACGGGGGGTTCCATTTCGCCTTGCGACTTCTGCTCGTCGGTGGGGGGCCGGTCGCGGGTCCCCTCGGAATCGTCGCTCGGGTCGATTAGCTTGCCGTTGCGGACGTAAACCTCGATCACCAACCGCCGCGTGTTGGTCTCCATATTCACGATGTACACCGCGTAGTGGTTATCGGGGAGCGAGCGGAACAATCGCGGCAGGTCTTGCAGCACGTCGGGGCTGAGACGGTAACCCAGGCCTTCGTTCCCTTCGGCGTCAATCACTCGAAGCTCGACGAAGCGCTCCGTCGCGGCTTGGGTCTCTCCTGACGTGGCGCGCAGTTCGATGTTTTGTTGAAAGACAATGTTGTTTCCGGAACTATTCGCCAGCAATGGCACATCGGCCCGCACCGGAAAGCCAAGGAAAGGCACCTGGGGCGTGGTGTCAATGCGGAAGGGTATGGTACCAATGCCAGGGTTGGAGATGTCAATGGTTCTTGTCTGACTTTCTCCAATGTCGACCACGCCGGCAATACCGAAGTCGTCATCTCGAACAAACACCGAGATCGTGATGTCCTTAGACGGATTCAGAGGATTAGGCGGACCATCATACTTGTGAAAAAAAGTATGCGTGAACGGAGTAGAGATGTTGGTGAATGGCACGACGTCGGGCTTGTTGTCACCCCAATCGATGTGGACCGTGAAATCATCGAGCCCGGGATCGAAAAACGTCACCGTCACCGTTGCGGTGCCTTGAGCTGTTACGTCGGTGGCAATGAGGGGCTCGAGATCAGGTGCCACGTTCCGTACGAATACCTCAATCTGCTTCCTATCAAAACCTCCGTCGTCGTCAAAGAGCGTCACCGTGATCGTGTAGAGATTGTCGTTGTCGTTGTCGAGGTAA
>JBGTEU010000208.1:0-6903 GCA_041747595.1 Bythopirellula sp. | reverse complement strand
GCACACCACCACAACCTCCGAGTTGATTCCCCTGTCGCTTGGCGGATTCGTTGTCGATACCCCCGGCATCCGGCAGTTCCAACTGTGGGATGTGATCCCCGAGGAGGTCGCCGGTTTTTTCCGTGAACTCCGGCCTTACGTGAGCCATTGCCGTTATCCCGATTGCACGCACACACATGAGGAACCCTGCGCGGTAAAAGACGCGGTGGCCGACGGTTTTATCGACGTTCGTCGCTACGAAAGCTATCTGCAGATCCATGCCGGCGACGAAGCATAGCCGCTTGCGGCTTAGCGAGGAGTAAAATCTGCTTCCAGTTCTAACTTATGGGCAAACGTGGCAAGCAGATCGGCACAGGCGTCGATGTCGTTGAGTGAAATCATTTCCACCGCACTGTGCATATAGCGGTTGGGAACGCTGACTAAGCCCGCCGCCACGCCCGCCCGGGAGAGTTGAATCGCATTGGCGTCGGTCCCCGTGCCCCGGCCGCTCGCCGCGAGTTGGTAGGGGATGTCGCCATAATCGGCCGCCTCTCGCAGTAAGCTGACCACAACGGGATTCATGTTGGGGCCACGATAAATGACCGGCCCCCCGCCGAGCTTGACGTCCCCCTCTTGCGTTTTGTCGATCGTGGGGCAATCGGTGGCGTGCGTGACGTCGATCGCGATTCCCACATGCGGATTCACGCCATAAGCACTCGTGGCCGCGCCGCGGAGGCCAATTTCTTCCTGCACCGTTGCCACCGCAAACAAGGCGATATTGAGTCCCCGCTTTTTCGCGCGACGCAGCCCTTCCATCGCGACCCACAAACCCGTCTTGTCATCCATGCCGGGGGAATTGGCGAACCCATTCCGCATCTCCTGGTAGCCGAGCTTCAGCGTCACCGGATCGCCGATCTTCACCACTTCCGCGGCTTCTTCCTTGTTCTTCGCCCCGATATCGAGCCACATGTCCTTAAGTTTCACGACTTGCTTGCGTTCGTCCTGGTCGAGTAAGTGAATCGGTTTACGTGAAACCACTCCGGCGACGGGGCCACTTGCCGTGTAAACGGTCATCCGCTGGCCAATAAGCTGCTGGGGATCCCAGCCGCCGATGGTGTTCGTGTAAATGAAACCCTGGTCGTTGATGTGAGTCACCAAAAGCCCAATCTGGTCGGCGTGCCCGGCGAACATTACTCGCAGTGTGGCATCAACATTGCAGCCGACGATCACGTTGCCGTGCAAATCGGTGTTCACCTCATCGGCGAAGCTCTTAACATATTTACGAACCACATCCTGGACGGGTTGTTCGTAGCCTGAAGGGCTGGGAGTTTCCAAAATCTCTTGAAAGAATTTTTTCGCGCTCGCTTCCATGATGTTCCTTTTGAGTTACTTCTACGGCCATTCACCTAATTCCACGACGTTGCCGTCGGGATCGTGCAAAAATAATTGGCGATACCCGTAGTCGGGGAGCCGCCTCTCGACAAAATCCACGCCCTGTTGCTTGAGCGTGGCTTTCGCCGCGTCGATGACTTCACAGCGAATCGCAAAATGGCCGCGGAGCGAATTGATCTCTGCACGTTTCTCGGCCAAGTCGTCGTTGTGAATCAAATGGAGCATCACTCCCACGTTTTCGTGGACGAGCCACCGACCATCGAACGAGAACGACGGCCGCGGCACCGGGTGGAATCCTAACACGTCGCAATAGAATCGCTCGCCCCGCGCGGCATCGCTTGTCGGCAAAGCGACGTGGTCCATGCGACCGAGAAGGATTGCTTGAGCTGTCATTATGATTTTTTGACCTGAGAATACGCCTGTGCTGCTAGCAACATTGTGGTAATCTTTGCCGATTTTAACGAATTTCTGGCCCGCCGCGAGGCGGAACGCCGATAGATCACGACGAACATCTGCTTAGCCCCAGAGGGGGTCGCATGTCGCCTTGGCGGCAGCGAGCATTCACTTTTCGGAGCATCGGGACCATGTCCTCACGAAATCTCTTGTCACTGGCCTTCGCTCTTGCCTGTTTATGTCAAGTTGGTTGTGCTGCCGCCCGCTACGGCGGTTGTGGCATGGGCTGTGCTAGCTGCGGCGTCCCCGAGGCTACGTGTGCGTGCCCCGGTTGCGGCTGTGCCGACGCCTGCTGCGACGTGGCCTGCGGTTGCCCCGAGCCGGGTTGCTGTTGTCCCGAGCCAGCCTGCGGCTGCGTCGATCCCTGCTGTGGTGCCCCCGGTTGCGGAACGATGGTCGGCGGAGGCTGCCAGTTCGGTACCTGTCCGTTGATGGTCGGGCTACGAAACTTCTTCTGCGGTAAGGGTTGTGGATGTGGTTGCGGCGGTGGCTGCGGTCGTGAAACGTATTACGGCGATTGGAACTGCAATCCCCCCTGTTGCGAGCCGTGCGATCAATTTGGCAATTACACCGGGGCGCAATATGGCATGCCGATGAGCCGTCGGCCAAATGTTGCCAAGCGCGTTCGATCCGATGAGATTCGTTTTGCTGACGGCAACAAGACGATGCGTCGCTAATCGAAGCGCGGAATATCAATACAAATCAAAGCCCGGGGATTGCACTCCCGGGTCTTTTCTTGCGCTAAATTCGGAACAACTGCCGCGCGTTGGTCGTCGTGATTTCGGCAAACTCTTTGAGCGGCATCCCACGCACTTTGGCAAGACATTCGGCGGTATGCTTGACGAGTGCCGGTTCGTTGGGTCGTTGCCCACGTTTCGGCTCGGGCGACAAGTAGGGCGAATCGGTCTCGATTAGAAGCCGCTCCAGCGGCACAGTGGCGGCGCACTCGCGCAAGTCGGTCGACTTTTTGTACGTGACCATTCCCGCAAAGCTAATGTGCATGCCGAGCCCAACACACTCGGCAGCCATCGCCGCATCGCCGGTGAACGAGTGCATGATCCCCCGCAACGGCCCTCGCTTATGTGCCGAATGGAGCATGGCCATGATGTCGGCGTCGCAGTCGCGCATATGCACGATGAACGGCAGATCGAGTTGTTCGGCCAATCGCATGTGGCGGTCGAAATAATCCTGCTGCATGTCCAGCGGCGTGGAATCCCAGTGGCGGTCGAGACCCGTTTCGCCGATGGCGACGACTCCTGGTCGACCTGCCAGCTCCACAATTTGCCGCCAATCGTCGGCGTGGGCTTCGCCGACATAGTTGGGTTGAATCCCCACCGCGGCATAAACCCCTTCATGCTCAGCGGCGATTGCGACGCATTTGCGGCTCGCCTCGGCGGTTGTCCCCACGGCAATGAGCCAGTTGACTCCCGCCGCTCGAGCCCGCTCAATCACCGCGGGACGAATTTCCTCGAAGTCTTCCTGATCGACGTGCGTGTGGGTATCGAAAAACATGCGGCAATGACCAATGTCCAAGGACCAAATGACCAACGCAGAGCATGACATGCTCGGTCAGAACTATGCACCGGCCGGCTGTTCGACCAACTCTTGCATCGCTTCGAGATGCCCCTTCGCCATGCCGAGGGCTTCCTCGGCCAGCGACTTCGCCGCGGGGAAGGCCTGCAGCTGGCCCACGAGTTGGAGGATCGAATCGATATCTTGTTGTTGATATTCGATGGCCGATACGATTTGGTAGTTGATTCCCAAATCATGCGTGTCGGTGTATTCCATGGGGAACTCGCCGGTTCGTAGCGGCGCACCCACGTCGACGATCATTTGGCTGATGCGGTCGGAAAGCACGTCCTGATCGAGGGCAATCGATTCGAGCGTTTCCATCACGTTCTCCCGGTCGGGGGGCACATAGGGCCGCGAGTAACGCAGATACTGCGGGAACGATTTGGAAACAATCGCCAACAGTTGGCTGAGGAGCGGGTAAAGCGAAGCCTGATTCATGTCGTCAAAACCGTGCCTTAACCAAAAAGTTGCGAAACAGCCACGTCGGTCCAAACCGCGAGTCGGTCTGGAATGACGCCGAAAATAATCACCGGCACGGCAACGACAAAAATATAGGCCGCCGGCAGGAAACCGAGCGACAACGCGCCCCGGCTATCGGGCTCGGGGTCGATGCACATCACCTTGGCTACCCGCAGATAGAACACCAACGAAATCGCCGTGTTGAGCGCCGCGGCCACAAATACGAACGTCATCAGCGGACCACCGGCCATGTAAAGCGACTGCAAGACCCGCAGCTTGGGCCAGAAGCCCGCCAGCGGCGGCAGGCCGATCAAACTCACAAGCACGGCGGTCATCATCACCGCAGTCAGCGGCGAGGTACGCACAAGTCCGGCGTAATCAGCGATTTCTTCGCTGTGCATCGAGTTCCGCAGGAATGCGACAACGGCGAACGCGGCCAGGTTCATGAACAAATAAAGCGATAGATAGAGCAGCAGGGCCGACACGGCGGAACGGGCTTCCGCGAGATTGTGACCAGCCAGTGCCACCGCCGCCGCAATTGCCATCATCATGAACCCGGCGTGGGCAATCGTTGAGTAGGCCAACATCCGTTTGATGTTCGTTTGGCCGTAGGCCGCCAAATTACCGAACGTGCAAGTAACAATCGCCACGATGGAAACCAGGATCACGAAAAATCGCCGCACGGGCGAAAGCGGTCCGCCACCCACATGCGTGGCGCCTTCGGGGGGCGTGATTTGATTGGCGAGCAACGCGCGCATGACCGGAACGTCATCCGCCGCGGCCACCGCGACGGCCGGCGTGCGAAGCGGCTCATGAACGGTTTGGGTCTCAGCGGGGGAAAGTCCGAATCCCAAACCGACGCGCAATAGCAAGACCATCGCCGCCGATTTGGAAGCGACCGACAAGAAGGCATCGACTTCCGCGGAAGCCCCTTCAAATACGTCGGGGCACCAAAAGTGGAACGGCACGGCGGATAGTTTAAATGCCAGTCCGACGCCCAGCATCAACCCCCCCAGCACAAGCACCATCACCGTGAGTCGGCCCTCGGCATCGGTGAGCATGTTCGGAATATCGAGGGCCACCAGTTGCGTCGCCATCGTGGGGATATGGGCCGAACCAAGCACACCGGCCAGCAGGCTGATGCCGTAGAGCATGACGCCCGCGGTCCCCGCTCCATAAACGACGTATTTGAGCGAGGCTTCGCTGCTCCGTTGGCGTCCCTTCACGATGCCGGCAAGCACGTACGACGGTACGCTCGCCATCTCGACGCTCATGAAGACCATCATTAGATGATTCGACGAGGCCATCAAACACATGCCGAGCGTCGAACCCAGCACGAGCGCATAATAATCCTGCCCATCTCTTGCGTCGGCAATGCCGGTGAGCCGCGAGAGAATAATAAAAAGCACGACAAACGAGAGCAGAAAAACGCGGATAAACGCGGTCACGGTGTCGTAGACCAACATGCCGGTGAACAGCTCGTGCCGCTCAAGCCCTTGCCACGAGGCGATTCCGTCGGCGGGGAGCGCAAGGCACAAGGCCGTGATCGAACCTATCATCGCCAGCAGGAACGACGGGATGTACTCGCCCCCCTTGAAGACTCGCACGAGCAGCATCACGACAATTGTGCCGCAAATCGCCAGTTCCGGCTTGAAAAACGGCAAGCTGTCTCGAAGCGTATCGTCGAGCAGCGAGTCGACGGTTTGTTGTAGGGTAACAGGTTCCACAGTGGAAAACTTCTTGTCTGGTTTTTTGTCGCGGAGCAAGCTCCGCGCGGATGGGGATGATATACAACCCGCCGCAAGCGGCGGGGCTAAAATAATTCTCTATCTTTCTAACTGGAGCAATGCGACTTGACCTTCGGTCGGCCCTTGAGGATTCGCCGCAGTAGCGCGTTCGTCATGTTCTTCCGTCCACGCGGCAAGTCGATCAATCTGCCGATCCACCGAGGGCTGCATGTAATTGAGCATCGCGGTGGGGTAAATACCGAAGAACACAGCCAGCACCAACAACGGCACGCCGATGGCAAGTTCTCGCATCGTAATCGGCGTGAGCGCCTCGCCGTGAGGACCCTTGTATTCGGCGCCCAGGTACACCCGCTGAATCGCCCAGAGGATGTAGGCGGCGGTGAGAATCACCACGGCTGCGGAGATAATTGCCAGGACATAGCTGAATTTCCACACCGAGAGCACGACGAACACTTCGCCAATGAAGCCGCATAAACCTGGGAGGCCCAAGCCCGCGAAGAAAATGCCGATGGAAATGCCGCTGTAGACAGGCATCTTGGCGAACATGCCGCCGAACTTATCGAGATCGCGGTGATGGACGCGGTCGTACAACACGCCGACGCAGAAGAACATGCCCGCCGAGCTGATACCGTGGGCGATCATTTGGAACATCGCCCCGTTGGCACCGAGCTTCCAATAATCGGCGTTGTAGCCGGTATCGGCCATAGCGCTCCACACGCCCATACCTAGCACTACGTAGCCCATGTGGCTCACGCTGCTGTAAGCCACCATGCGCTTAAAGTCTTTTTGAGCCAGAGCTGCGAACGCCCCGTAAACCATGCTGAATACACCGATTCCACAAACCACGGTTGCCAATTCATATCCGGCATCGGGGCAGATGGGGTAGCAAATACGAATGAGGCCGTAACCCCCCATCTTGAGCAGCACACCAGCAAGGATCATGGAGATCGGCGTGGGGGCCTCGACGTGGGCATCGGGGAGCCAGGTATGTAGCGGCACACTGGGAACTTTGATCACGAAACCGATGAACAGAAGCAAAAAGGCCCACCACTGGATGCTCTGGCCGAGGAGGGCTTCGCCCTCAAACAGGTCGGTGTGCTGGCCCATTTGCTGGAGGGCCAGGATGTTAAACGTGTTGAGTTGCCGACGCTCTGTGGGATTCGCTTCCGACATGATCTCAGCGTACTTTTTGGCGAGCGGAGAATCGCTTTCTTGCCAGGTGGCGAGAGCCTGTTCGGCATTGCCGTCAGCAGCGACTTTGATAATTCCCGCGTCCGCGAGTTGAGTTGCGTTGAGTTGG
>JBGTEU010000207.1:0-5343 GCA_041747595.1 Bythopirellula sp. | reverse complement strand
GATGGATATTACCTGCCAGTAAGGACGAGCCCGGGGGTATCGCATTGCCCCGGCGCGCGCAACATAGCTGCTCCAACGCGCGCTCAAATTGCCGGTCCGCCAATTCGACGGCTACGGAAAGTAGATAGAGTTGTGGATTCTCGAAACCGTGACACGTCAGCCAGTCGATTTCTTCCCTGGCAGCTAAGCGATGTCGCCCACGATAGTATGTTTCGGCAAGCAGCGAACGAGAATGGAACCAATCAGGGTGTTGCCGAGTGAGCTGCTCGAGCACGGCGGTGGCCTGATCAAGCAAACCGGCGTCCATCAACGATATCGCCCGGTTCAAAGTTGCAGTGCGCTCGCAATGCATCGCGGCGTCACCGGCCGCCATATCAAACGGGTCGGTGTAGCCTAATTCAATCAAATGATCGACATCGCGATTTCGAGCGGGGTCACTTGCAATACTCTCCGCAAGTGTCGTCAACTCTTGCTTCTCCTGCAACATCTCGCCGGGTGAGGGAGAATCCCAGGAGTCGATGACCTGCGATACGAGGCCGCCCTCAAAGATATCCTCAAGAGGCCGGCCACCCATGTCTTTTCCGTACGGGACGCCGAGCAAAGTGAGAATCGTCGGAGCGACATCAAGGAGACTTCGTGGCGACGCTTCTACCCGATGACTCACTCCAGGACCGAAAATCACAGCTAAGCCATTGTTGCGGGGAACTGAACCCAACATCGAATGGGTATTTGCATCGCTATCTTCAGAAGATATCGTGGATGCATTTCCAGTGGCAGAGATCACCAACACATGGGTCCTGTCATCCATCTGTGACAACAATTGTCCGAGCAACAAATCGTGGTGCTCATAACAACCGGTTATTAGTGGTTCGCACAATTCGGCGGCAGTCGGCGAGAGGCAGCTCAGCCAATTTGCCAGTTCATGACAGCGGCGAATTCCAGGAAACACGCATGTGGCAAAATCCCAAGCCTGTGCACCGAGACACCAACGGATCGCTCGAAACAAAGTCGCCGTTTGGGCGAGGATATCGCGACACATCGCTTCTAGTCTTGCGTGCTCGCGTAAACCAATAACGTGGGAAGGCAACAGTTGCCCAAGAGTGACATCCTCGACCTGGTGGGGCGTCAGGCCTCGCTCACTCAGTATCTGCGCCGCCTCGGGAGGCATAACAGTCGGTCCTGCAGGTGGCGTCCACGAACTCCCCGGCAGACTTGCCATGAACTGATCGGAAACGCAGATTCCCGCGAGCGACTCGGCCGGATGAGTGACTGGCCAACCGACAACGTGGGTCCGCAGGCCGGCACGGTGCAGGACATTCCACAGCGCTTTGCATTCTCGATTGTGGCGCGTGATAGGCCGAAGTTCGGAGCCCCCTGCAGCCTGATGAAAAGCGTGAAGCACACCGTGCTCATGCGGTCGTTTGCCCGTGGCCAACGAAGTCCACGCGGCTTGATTGAATGTCGGTCGCGGTACGGCCAGCTCAAGTGCGACGCCGCCGTTGACGAGCGATCGTAGGTGCGGCAACCGACCAGCTTCCAAGAGCAACCTGAGCGTACCAGGCTCCGCGCCATCCCATCCAATCAATAGCACACGATTTGCGAACCGCCAGCCACTCGTGGCGTGAGCTTCAGTCGGCGTTCCATCCCGCTGCTGATCCGCCATGGTGATGTTTTAGGCTCCAGGGCAAGTGCCGACCGCTACGACCTTCCGCCTCTAAAGATCCTTCTTGTCACGAATCCACCGAGCAAGAACATGCCACCAATCGCCGTTATAAGCATTGAACCTGGTTCGGGAACGGCGGTTGAGTTAGCCCCCAAGGGTCCGCCGCCTACGCCGTAATTGGTCTGCCAAGCGGTTAGATCGCCAGCAGAAAGAAAATTGGGCGAACCCCCTCTTTGCCAAATAAGAAAGTCGCGACCATCAACATCGCCATCGCCATCGAAATCTCCGGCCTGAGTCTGATCTCCCACATCACCAGCGACAATCGACATGCCCATGGTTGTTTCGTAAGCCCAACCAGTAACCGTACCGGTCGCGTCTGCTTCATTCTCAATTTGTATCCCGATCCAACCGTACCAGTATTGGTTTGCATTGTTGTTAAAACCCGTCTTGGCGGCGTCGTTAAAATCTATGCGAACGCCCAAGTACCGGACTTCGCCATTATTTCCAATGAAATCACCGAGCAATGGAAATTCTGGCTGCGGGCCAAACGGAATTGTCAGCGGCTTGCTGGGCTGGAGCGCTGTGTCGATTTGACCGGCGTCCTCGTCGATGAGTCGATTAGCACGAATCCTCGTACCACCACCAAGAAAGTTATCCCCCTCTTGGAAATCCCATCGGGTTCCTGCGACGAGACCATCATACATCGTACTCGTGCCAGTTGCACCGATCAAATCACCGGCTTTCAACCCGACGGCATATCCTCCTTGGTCGCCAAAACTGTTTGTGAAGGTCAATACTTCCGTATCGCCATTTTGAACCGTGCCATTCAAAGGAAACGGTTCGAAAACGTCGATCGGTAAGGGGTCCGCGGCACTCGACACATCGTTCTTGTCAACTTGCAAGTAATCAAGAACGCTACCACCGGTCAGGACATATCGGTCGTGATCAATCTGGAAGTCGATCTGGCCATCCATATTGAAATCGATGTTGACTTCTTGATTGATACCGATGGTTTGCGGAGTCGTGTTCGATACCACGGCACCTTCAGCTGACGAGGCTGAAACAGCACCAACGCCCCCGGCGGCAGCAAGATAGGCTTTCAGCCGACGATCGAGGCATGAGGCCTGATCACTCGCATTATTTGTACGGTGGAAAATATTCATATCAAGTTCCTAAAATCGCTTCGAAAGTGCCTCAAAGAGATCGCAGCGTTCCGACTGCGGCCCTGCCCCCCATTAACATCGCAAACAAGAGCTCGTCGGCAACTCTGCGGATACCAAAGGTGAAAAGGAGTTTAAACGCGGCGGAACAAACCAATCGTTGTTTGTTCCGCCGCGCGGTCGTTGCTTCTGAAAACTGTGTTTTTTCGCTTGGCTACTTTTCGACGCGTTTGCCACGGCGACCGAACAGCCGCCCGCCGATAAGGGCGGCCGCACCAAGTGTAGCTGCAATCAACGTTGTCGGTTCCGGTATCTGCCCCGCCAGAATTCCAGCACCGGTGTTCTCGTAGGCCCATCCGACAACCGCGCCGGTAGCGTCGGCTTCGTTGTCGATACGGATGCCAATCCAACCATAAGTGATCGGATTAGGATCGCCGTTAAGCCTCATCTGGACTCCCAGGTACCGAACTTCGCCACCCAGGCCAAGGAAGTTCGGTCCGTTGGTCGGAATCGCGATGTCAGCCGCTGCGGTTCCGCCCAAGATCTGGTCGACTTGGCCAGCGTCTTCATCGATGAGTCGGTTGGCCCGAATAATTTGCGAGCCATTAAATCCATCACCCTCTTGGAAGTCCATCGATGACCCTGGACCAATTGGAGTGCCTGCAGTAAGGGCAGCCGGATAGTCACCTAAAGTCCCCGTTGGGATAACATACTTTGGGTCGAACGAGCTATTGAGCGGTGTTCCATTTGGCGGAAACGTATCGAAGAGACCCGGTATAGCCAGAGGATTGATATCGCTCGTACTGTCATTCTTATCAAGCTGTAGATAATCGACGAAGTTACCACCACCCAGGTCGACGCGGTCATGATCGATTTGGAAATCGATTTGGCCGTCTCCATTGAAGTCGATATTGACTTCGCCGTTAATGCCAAACGGTTGTATCGCAGTGTTGGCAACGATTGCAGCTTCTGCTTGAGAAGTGGCAACCGTGGCCATCACGCCACTTGCTGAGAGATAGCTGGCAAGCTTGCCGTTGAGACGCGAACGAATGTCGCGACTAAGAGAATCAGTTCGATCAACCAGTGAAGTCTGGATCATTAGGCACCTCCCAAGAAGCTAAAACACGAAGCTAAAAATTTTGCAGATCGCAACAGCACAATTCAGGGCAGTTGACGAGACCATCAAAGTGAGAAAAGACGTTCATTTGGCCCCTGACGCCATACCTTAGTATCAACACATGCACCAAGAGCGTCAAGCAAGATCAAGAGAATTCGCCCACCGTCGCTCGATATGCTACATCATTTTGAGCCCTTAAAATCAGGCCTGAATGCGGTCAGAGTGACTCGAACAGAGTATGGTAGCTCCCTCGAATCGATTTCCCTTCTAGAAAAAAGTCGTGCGGTAAGTACGTCGGAGAAGCAATCTCCACCTGAATTGAGACCTCGGGCTGAACAGCAGATCGAGGTGTAACGAGCTGATATACTAGGAGCGGCACACCAATTCTCTTGTCTTATCATTTCTTCACTTGGCATCGCATGCGCTGGCAAATCCTGACACTCAGCTGTTGGTCCCTACTGTCGGCTCTTGGCTCTGCCGCCATAGCCCAAGACTATTATGGGATTCAAGTGCTCGATTCTCTAACTGCCAGAGCTGTGCCACTCGTAAAGCTCAGCGCGGATAACCAGGAATATTACACCGACAGCAACGGATTCGTGGCCTTGAACTCACCAGGTTTGCTGAATCAAAACCTCGACTTTACCTTCACGAGTTTTGGTTACGCCAGCGGCATCTGGCCGCTACAAACCACGCCCGGCACAACGAATCAGGTGACTATCAATCGTCAACAACGGGCCGAGAGGCTCTATCGTGTGACGGGGACGGGAATCTACCAAGACACCGTTTTGCTCAACCAGACTGCTCCAATTCAGCAGCCACTGCTCAACGCGAATGTTCGGGGACAGGATTCTGTTCAAACCGCGATCTACAAAGGTGAGCTTCAGTGGTTCTGGGGCGATACTCTCTACGAAGTAGGTTTCGGAAACTTTCGCGCGGCCGGTGCAACTTCGCAACTGCCGAGCCAGGGTGGGCTCTCACCATCCGTCGGAGTTGACCTCGATTACTACGTCGACGCCAACGGCTCCGCAAAGCAGATGATGCCGCTACCCCAACCAGGGCCAGTGTGGTTCGATGGCCTGTTCACCATCGTCGACAACACGGGTCAGGAGCGGATGTTGACGCACTACTCGCGACGCGATCCGAATGATGCTCTCGGAGCGCAGGTCGAACACGGCTTGGCACGCTTCAACGATTCCCAGGGAATCTTCCAACGTTTTCAGGTTTATCCCCTGGATGCCCCCATCTCTGCCGTCGGTCATGCGTTTGAAGTTTCGAGTGGCGAGGAAGAATACATTTACTTTGCCGAGTCGTATCCCAACATCCGCGTTAAGAAAATCTGGAGCGACGTGAGCGATCCCTCAAAGTGGGAGGCATTTACGCCCTTACTGCAAGGCACCCGTTAC
>JBGTEU010000206.1:0-2540 GCA_041747595.1 Bythopirellula sp. | reverse complement strand
CGCTGCCTTTGGTGGGCCGCGGCCCGATTCATCACCGATTCTTCAGGGAATCGTTGCTTAGATCAAAAAGGTACAGATCAAAAGGCTCGGATCAAATCGTTCAGATCAAATGGTTTGGAAAAGCCCCTTCGTATTCCAGGTTAAACCGGCCTTCGGCTTCCACGTCTGTTAAGTATTCCAGCGGACGTTCGACGATATTCTCCGTCGTTGGCCGCACACGGACATAACGCACGCGATTTTGCGTCGGTTGTTCTTCGGAGGCCGCCAGATAACGGGGTCGTCTGACATAGCCGCGCTGCGTACCGGGTAAAAATCCCCGCGGTCCGACGGCCAAGCGAACGAGAAACGTGCGAATCACGGTGAGCGACTGCCCTCCCGTCCGTTCTTCACAAAGCCATTTCGCCTCACGCCACAGCGGTTCGTGGCGGGCGAGTTCCAGCAGTTCGCATCCTTCATGCGTGAGTCGCACGCAAGGAACACCGACCGTCGTGCGGTCGACTTCTTTCAGAAAACCACCGTCGATCAACAGCCGCAGGTGATAACGCACTCGCTCGTCGACGTCGTGGTTCGTCGAAGCGGGACCGACGTAGTCGTGATGGGCGTAGTCGTGATTGGCGCCGGTTCGGCCGTTTGTATTGGTGTGTAGGGCACTCACCGAACAATCGGCGCCGCGGGCTTCAATATCCAAAAGCAATTGCCGCGCGAGATCCAAATCGCGTTTCATAATATGCAACTCCATTTGCACGTGATTGAACTGGGTCGCCGACGCTGCATTCAGACGAACGGCATTGCGGCAATGTGGTCCAAAATGACCGTTGGGGTCAAGATCGCTTCGAATGCTAGCAATGTAGGCCGGAACGAGCGGTAGCGCTGTTCCGGCATAAGGACCTGTCGGCAGTGCCTGCCGGAACGGCGCACGGCTTGTTCCGGCCTACGAAATTTGACATGTGATCCACATGCAACTATACTTACTACATGTCAAAGATGATCCAGATTCGTCACGTGCCTGACGACATACACAGTCGCTTGAAGTCGCGAGCTGCGATTGCGCAAATGTCATTGTCGGACTATCTTTTGGCCCATATACGTCGATTGGCGGAGCAGCCCACGCTTCAGGAGATGGCACGGCGTTTAGAGAAGTACCCTCCCATAAATCCCAAGATATCTCCCGCCGAAATGATTCGTGCTGATCGTGACAAGTCATGATTGTTGTTGATGCATCCTGCTTGCTCGAACTGCTCCTTAATTCGCCCAGAGCAATTCGCATTCTTGAAGTGTTGAATGATCACGCAGATGAAATTTTCGCTCCTAGTTTGATTGATGTGGAAGTGTGTCACGTGCTGCGCAGATATGTGCTATTAAAAGTCGTCAGCGCTCAACGAGGTAAAGAAGCCGTTGAAGAACTCGCAGAATTTCCTTTGGAGCGTTTTCCGCCTGCCGTGTTGCTTTCAAGAATGTGGCAACTGCGGACCAATCTCACGGCGTATGATGCAGCCTACGTGGCTCTCGCCGAAGCTTTGGATGCGGTGCTGATTACGTGTGATAAAAAGCTTGCCTCTACGACAAGACATCGGGCGACGATTGAATTCGTCGCGACGCCGTAATGAACCGCCGGGTGCCGCCTGCGGCTAGGACGGACAGGAGCAGGATCACGCTGCTTGGCTCGGGTACCGCGACATTCGCAAGCAACGGCCCGGCTGAGCCGTACTGCGTTTGCCAAAGTGCGAGGTCATGGGCATCGAGTGAATTGGGTGATTCCCCGCGTTGCCAGGCGAGAAAATCCTGGCCATCGACGTCGCCGTCGCCATCAAAATCCGCCGAGGGGACAGGCACCGTGACATACTGATTCCCCGCGATGTTGGCGAGATTGACGGAACCCGGGCTTCCCAAATTGCCTTGTAATACGCCGACCCCGGCGAATTGGTTCGAAACATGTCCGTAGCTGCCGGTGCCGATGAACGCGGCGATTTTGATGTCGGATGTGGGATTTCCCAGTACCGAGAGAGGTATCGAGAACTCGATGCCCGTCAATACGCTTGCCGGGTTTCCCGTCGCCGCCCCACTCCCACCATTGACTCCCTGGGTGTTGCTGTTGTTGATCGCCATCAGCAATCCGACGTCGTTGAGAAAATCGCGATGCCCTCGGTTATTCGTCGGATCATTGACCGTGTCAATTGGCTCGGCGAATTCGTGCTCGGGGGGCATACAGTTGGTCTCGCTTGGCCCCGTGCAGCCGTTGTTGAGTTGATCAATCGGCTCGCCGATTCCTAATCCGGGTTCGATCCCCGAGGCGTTTCGTTGAAAACCGATCTCGCTCTTATTGCCGCTAGGTCCGCTCGTGAGGTCCGCGTAGTAAGACGTTAAAGTCCAGCGAGTAATCGCTGGAGATCCAAACGTGTGGTCGCCATTGGAAAAAGCCACAAAGTGATCTGCTTCAAAACCGGCGTCGAATCGAAAACCGTTGAGCGCCTGCAAAGCTCCAACGCCAGAACTACAGCAATAGGGATCGACGAGCGGGGGAAGCTGGTTCCCTACGATCT
>JBGTEU010000205.1:0-7221 GCA_041747595.1 Bythopirellula sp. | reverse complement strand
TTCGCTCTGTGATCTTTTCAATCGGTTGATTCTGGCCGTAGTGGATGCTGGCGATGACCCAATCGGCTTGCGCCAATACGTCGTCGGGAAGATCCATCCCGCCAGTTTCGAGAATATCGCACTCGATGCCCTTCAAAATATGGATATCCGGGTGTTTCTGCCGCACTCGGTCGATTTCCTGCCACTGGGCCAAAAACCGTTTTGCGTCGAGTCCTCGAGCCATGCTCACGCGTTTGGAGTGATCGGTGATGGCAATGTACCCCAAGCCCCGTTCTTTGGCCGCGGCGATCATCTCTTCGAGCGTTCCATGCCCATCGGACGCATTGGTGTGCATGTGCAGATCGCCCCTGATGTCATTAAGTTGGACGAGCTTGGGGAGCTTGCCTTTTTTCGCCCATTCGAATTCCTCACGATCTTCACGGCTCTCGGGAGGAAAACAGGGCAAGTCCATCGCGGCGTACACATCTTTTTCCGTGCGACCCGCGAGATAAGTTTCCGTACCATCGTCCTCGACGCGAAAGATACCCCACTCGCTGATTTTCAATTGCCGCTTTTTGGCCAGGCCACGCAGTTTTACATTGTGGGCTTTGGAGCCCGTGAAGTATTGCAGTGCCGCCCCAAACGATTCCTTTGGCACGATTCGCAAATCCATCTGCATGCCAGTCGCCAATCGCACCGACATCTTAGTGTCACCCCGGGCGATCACGTCGGCAATGCCGGGAAATGCGCCAAAGTGATCCATCGCTGCGTCGACGTCCTTGGCCTCCACCAAAAAATCCAGGTCGCCGATGGTCTCGCAACGTCGGCGGTAACTCCCCGCCGCCTCGATTTGTTTGATTCCCTTGTGACCTCGCATATGATCGATCACGGCGGTCACAATCGCGTCGGCCACGGCCCACTTGGTCCGCAGATCTCCCTGTGCGGCAATCGAGAGACCTTTGAGAATCGCTTCCTCGGTTTTTGCGCCGAAGCCCTTAAGGTCGCGAATCTGCTGACCTTCACAGGCAACGCGAAGCTGCTCGAGGGTTTCGATCCCCAATTCCTTAAACAAGACCGCCGCTTTTTTCGGTCCCATTCCCGGCACCCGCAACAAGGCAAGCACTGTTGACGGGATTTGTGTCTGCAAGTCTTCCAGATATTTCAGGCGATTGGTGGTTACGAGTTCCGTGATCTTCTCGGCCAAATCCTTGCCGATGCCGGGGAGGTCAGTGAGTTGCCGTTCGGGATCGCGGACAATCTCGGCCATCGGTTCGGTGAGGTCGCCGATGGTGCGCGACGCATTGCGGTAAGCCCGCACGCGGAAGGGATTCGCATTCTGAAATTCCAGAATATCGGCGATGGAATCGAACGCGACGGCAATTTCTCGGTTGGTCATAACGGGTCATTTTATGGTTCGGAGCGTTCCCCTAATAGCCGCCGGTGGCGAGTCGGGCCATCCCGACCCCGGCTAGGAATCGGAGGCAAGAATGCCCTGGTTCACAGGCTTTTCTCCCCGTCGCAAGCCCTTACCGCGTGAACTATACTTATAAGATTACCCACTACCCACAAGTCCTCGCCGAGTGTTTGCCGGAGATTTCATGTCCGAGACCGCACCCTGGATCACATACCGCCCCGAGCTCAAAGTGCTCGATTGCACCATTCGCGATGGCGGGCTCATCAACAAGCACCAATTCACCGACGAGACTGTCCGCGCGGTCTACGACACCTGCATCGAGGCGGGCATCGACTATATGGAAGTCGGCTACAAGAACTCGCCCAAGCCGTTTCCCAAAAGTGATTTCGGGCCGTGGCGGCATTGCGACGAGGCCGACTTAAATCGTCTGTTCGCGGGCCACGATGCCGACCGCACGGGGCTGAAACTGTGCGCGATGGCCGATGCCGGCAAAAGCGACTACCGCGAGCAAATCGTGCCTCGCAACGAAAGCGTTCTCGACATGATTCGCGTGGCGTTCTACGCCCACCAAGTTTCCGAAGCGGTGCAAATGATCGAGCACTGCCACAACTTGGGTTACGAAACGTGCGCGAATCTCATGGCCGTCTCCAACGTGGAAGACGTGGAGATTGACACGGTGCTGGGTGCGATTCGCAACACGCCGGCCCAGGTGATGGTCATCGTCGATAGCTTTGGCCATCTCTATCGCGAACAAATTGATCGCCTCTACAAGAAATATGCCGCGGCGCTCGAAGGCACCGGCAAGGAAATCGGCATTCACGCCCACAACAATCAGCAACTCGCGTTTGCCAACACCATCGAGGCGATCATCTTGGGTTCCAATCGCGTGGACGCCACGATGTTTGGCCTGGGCCGAGGAGCGGGCAACTGCCACATGGAATTGTTGCTCGGATTTCTGCGGAACCCCAAATTCAAGATGCGTCCCCTGATCAAGCTGATCCAAGAGCATATTCTGCCGCTTAAGCAGCAGATCGACTGGGGGCCCAGCATTCCTTACAACATCGCCGGTCAGATGAACCTTCATCCACGCGACGCAATGGAATTCCGCGAAGGCACGGAGCCCGACAATTTCCTCGCGTTCTACGACGAGATGTTGCGGGATTTCTAAATTGCTAAGAATCTCGTCCGATTCTTAGTATTCTTTTCACTTGATCGGTTAGCCCAATTGCCCACCCGCGCTCCCATCGAGAATAAGCGGTGAGTTCAGGGTAGGTGGCTTGAGAGCTAGTAATTTCCTCGGGCGAAAGAGCTGCGTTACTACCCTATGAGACTGCGTCCAACGGTCGCGGCTTTGTGGTATATTGTCTGCCGGTCCGCGATTCAGTTGATAACGCAGGGGGGGGCAATGAACTTCGATCTAGAAAACAGGACAGCACTCGTGACCGCTTCCTCGGGTGGCATCGGACTTGAAATCGCGAAGTCGTTGGCGCGAGAGGGTGCACGGGTCATTGTCAACGGAAGAAGCAAGGAAAGTGTCGACGGGGCAATCTATGAAATTCAATCTTCGGTTGCAGACGCGAAGTTGTCGCCTCTGGTTGCGGACAATGGAACAGCCGACGGTTGTATCACAACAATCAAAACGTTTCCGGACGTCGATATCTTGGTGAACAATCTTGGCATCTACGAAGCGGTCGGCTTTTTTGATGAAACCGACGCGGCATGGCAGAAACTTTTTGAAGTGAACATCATGAGCGGCGTGCGGCTTGCGCGCCATTATCTCCGTGGAATGCTCGATCGAGGACACGGGCGAATTGTCTTCATCTCGAGCGAATCGGGAGTGAGCCCTGCGCCCGAGATGGCCCATTACAGTGCCACGAAGACGATGCAGCTTGGCATCGCACGAGCGCTTGCGGAACTTACCAAAGGAACGGCAGTCACCGTCAACTGTGTGTTGCCTGGACCAACTCGAACTGAGAGCGTCGAGAAGTTTGTGCACGACATTTATCCCGACTTACCGCAAACGGAAGCTGAGAACAAATTTATTGCCGAAAATCGACCAACGTCCCTTATCAATCGCTTCATCGAGCCGCAAGAAATTGGCGACGTGGTCGCGTTTGTATGTAGCCGGCGTGCCGCGATCATTAACGGCTCGAATATCCGCGCCGAGGGTGGGCTAGTCCGCAGTGCGTTTTAAGGAGTGGATGCCCCAGGAAGATCGGTACGTTGCCAAGCACCGACCACAGGTGCCGGTGGATTTTATTGTGAGCGGAGAGGCAAGTTACTGAGTGCTGTAGCAGGAGCTTTGGTTATGCACATCATCGACTGCGACAGCTCGCATAGTGACTCCATATTGGCAATTCTCAATGAAGCGATAGTAAACTCAACGGCATTGTATGACTACGTGCCGCGTCCGCGCGAATCGATGGATAATTGGTTCGCAGCAAAGCGATGCGGGAACTATCCCGTCGTCGGCGTCGTTTCAGATACCGGCGAAATCCTCGGATTCGCGACTTACGGTACGTTTCGACCCTGGCCTGCCTATAAATACACGGTTGAGCATTCGTTGTACATTACACCTGAATTCCGCGGGCAAGGACTGGGAAAGCTTTTGCTGTCCACCTTGATTGGAAGGGCAAGGGATCAAGACTATCATGTGCTTGTCGGAGGAATCGACTCGACCAACCTCGCAAGTATTGCCTTGCATAACCATTTAGGGTTTGAACACGTGGCGTCGATGAAGCAAGTCGGTTTTAAGTTTGGGCGGTGGCTCGATCTGTGTTTTTACCAACTGCTGCTTGAAACACCGGCGCAGCCGAGGGATGGTTAGTCGCCAGTTGTTGATTGCAGCCAGAAAGTAAAGCTTTGCCAAGGCATTTCATTTGTTGGATGATCACAATCGGAGCGGAAATCCTCATTTCTTCCTCCGCGTACGGTCAGGAATTGGCATCTTTCTCAGGCCCGACGATGGGGACGCGCTACACGGTGCAGGTCGCCGAGCGTGACAATCTTGCTGAGATGCAAATCGCCGTTGAGAAACGGCTTAGCGAGATCAATCGGTTGATGTCAACCTACGACGAGAAGTCCGAACTTTCGCAGTTCAACCAGTACGAGAAGTCCGACTGGTTTGCGGTCTCCAGTGAAACCGCATTGGTCGTGCAGTTCGCTTTGCAGGTAGCGGCTGACTCCGAGGGAGCCTTTGATCCGACCGTGGGACCTGCCGTAAATTTATGGGGCTTTGGTCCAGAAGGACGCCGTCGCAAACCGCCGAGTGATGAGGATATCGAAAAGGCGCGGCAGCGCATTGGCTACCAGAAATTAGAAGCGCGGACGGAACCGCCGGCGCTGCGGAAGCAAATGGCGGACATGTATGTCGATCTCTCGGCTGTCGCGAAGGGGTACGCGGTCGATGAGATATCGGATTTACTCGCCAAACAGGGCTGTACGGCTTCGCTTGTCGTTATTGGTGGGGAAATTCGTGCCCGGGGCAAGAAGCCAGACGGCACCTCTTGGCGAATTGGGATTGAAGAACCGAAGGGGCTGGGCAGACCGTTCGAGCGCGTGGTAAAGGTCGAAAATCTTGCCCTGGCCACGTCGGGTGATTGGCGAAATGCGTTCGATCATCAGGGAGTGCGCTATGCCCACGTCATCGATCCCAGCACCGCAAGGCCGGTGGAGCACAATGTGGCAGGAGTGACCGTCCTTGCTGACCGCAGCATCGAGTCCGATGCCTGGGCGACCGCTTTGCTGGTCATGGGCGACGAACGGGGCATCCCTTGGTGCGAGCAGCGTAAGGTCGCAGCCATTTTTTTCGTGCGACGAGAAAACGGAAAGATCATGGCCCGAGCGACGACGCATCTGGCAAAGCGTGTTACACCTTGAGAACCGCGGACTGCCCTCTGCGGCTAGAATCACTCGATGCTGTCTGCGACAATGAAAACGTTGAGTGAAATTCAGTCGTTGGAAGTGCGATGACAGATTCTAGCTGCGATAGCTCCGAGGGATATGCCGTACTCGAGGCAGCAACAGGCCAGTTGCTGGCGAGCGACACCACGTTTCAGAACTGGTTAGACGAGCGTGAGCTACTCACACTGTTACCGGGACTGGAACTTGCATTACCTGAGCAGCCACGATCGCAGACCACGGAACTCTGCCGCTTAAAAGGGCAGCCGTCGGTCGCGCATGTGGAAATCACACCGCTCACGAGTGGCGGTCAACAGTGGCTACTGCTTCGAGTTCAACTCTCTGCCAATACTTCGAGTTCCAGCGAATACCGCGACGTGGTGACCAATTTGCCAGACCGCCGCGCTTTGGAATCTCATCGTGGCAAATGGAAGCGAGATGCGGCAGGTGAAAAGGTGCCGCATGCGCTGTTATTTTTGGACCTCGACAATTTCAAGCAAATCAACGATGACCTCGGCCACGCGACCGGCGATCGGGTTCTCACCATTCTGGCGGAACGCTGGTTAAAATCGCTCCGCGGCACTGATTTGATTGTCCGCTACGGGGGTGATGAGTTTGTCGTGCTGCTGGCAGGGATTCGATCTGAAAAAGACGCCAAGCCCATCATCGAACGGCTGGTGATGGTAACATCGCAGCCAATCACGCTGGGTGATTCCTTAATTGAAATAACTGCCTCGATCGGCGTGGCCCTGGCCGATGATACAGCGATCCCGCTAGAGGAGTTGCTGGCCGCGGCGGACCAAAAAATGTACGCCGCCAAACGGCGAGGTCAGTAAATTTCAAATGGGATCTCAAGCTGAGCGGGAACCTGTTGAGCAGCATCGGCGGAGGTTTCGTTGACTTCAAATGCCCGTTGGATGCTGTTCCCCGCGAGGTCTTCGAGTCTCGTGTCGATGCGAAGTGTGAACTGACCGGCCTGCCAGAATTCGTGTGGAACAAATCGCCAAATCGTTTCGTTTTCCGCGGCCGAAGGGTCACCTGAGATTTCGTTTCCGCTGGCATCGCTCACCGCGAGACAACTGAGCAACAGCGCGTGGTCGAGCGATTCACCCAAATGCACGACAAGAGCATCGCTGGTTTCCACAGCCGGGGCCTCGATTCGCCAACCTGTCGGATCAGGCTGTTCCCGATCGGAGGGTCCAACACGAAACGATTTGTGAAATCTCTCGCCGAGGGGCTGCCGGTTGGCGTCGAGCCAATCTTGATCGATGACCAACGTGTAGGAATTACCGGCCACAAGCGGCGGGCCGACCTCGTTATGCGGTTTGAGCCCCTGCTTAATCCGCCCCGGATCCAACAAGAGCGTGAGTCGCTGTTGCCGTTCGTCCCACAATTCTTCACCGATTTCGACGAACGGCAATTCCACGGGTTGGTTGGTTTCATCGAGCAGCGTGACATGCCGATAGCTGTCGCCGCGGCTCATGGGGGCAGTGAAATGCAGATAGAATTTCAACAGGTTTTCGGGCAAGGCATCGGCCGTGGGATATAGGGCCGCAACTTTGGTGACAGTCTGAGCATGTGAGACCGGGAGTGTGAGCATGGTCTCCAGATGCTCGGACGGAAACTTAGCCATATATTCCATACCCGGGCGGAAGGGGTAGCGAGGGACGAATACCAAGTTGTTGCCATCGATTTCGCATCTGCCGATGATGGGAATATCTGAACCAGCTACGAAAATCTGAAACCCGTCGCGATTTGGCGAATCAGCGCTTAGTCCCGTGACAACGATCCGCGCGGGGGATTCCAAAATGATGCGGGGCGATGGCTGCGCGGCAAGATATGCCGTGGGTAACTGCAGCCACGTGCAGAGCAACAACAGCGTTCGCAGAAATCGCATATTGGCACACATTGAATGAGACGCAAAAAAG
>JBGTEU010000204.1:0-7688 GCA_041747595.1 Bythopirellula sp. | reverse complement strand
GCATCCCCGGCTGCTGCAGCAGCGTATCTTCGCTCACTGTGATGTAATAATCGTGGACAGCGCTGCGGGCGAGGGCGAAATTCCGCTCGGCGAGTTTCCGCTGCTCCGTCGCCTCGGCAAAATTTGTCTCGGCCCGTTCCCGTTCGGTCCGCTCGCGCAGGTTAGCGGCGCTCAACAGCACCACGCCAAGCGAGAGCGCCGCAACCGCTACCGTGAGGGCCGCGGCCGAACTGAGGACCCACGTCTTGTGATTGCGCGTCCACCGCCAGGCTTTCGCCGGGAACGGTTCACGGTAAGCTAGTACGCGTTCGTCCCCCAAAAAGCGTTCCAAATCGTCAGACATTTCCCGTGCCGACGAATAACGTTCGTAGGGCATCCGGGCCATTGCTTTTAAGCAGATCGCTTCCAAAGGTCGCGGGATTTTTGAATTCACCTCGCGCGGTTTCTTGAATCGCCCCAGCTGAACGTTGCCGAGCACTTCTTCCTCGGTGCCGCGGAATGCCGGTTCCCCCGTGAGCAATTGGTAGAGCGTCGCCCCCAAGCTGTAGATGTCGCTCGTGCCGGTCAGCGAATCGAGCCTCCCCGCGGCTTGCTCGGGGCTCATGAACGAAGGGGTTCCCACCACGCGGCCAATCATCGTGTGCGTGGAACTCGCCCGGGCGGTGGTTTGCACGGGGGGCATCGTCGATTCGCCGATCTGATAACCGTCTTTGAGCGTTTTGGCGAGCCCCCAATCCACCAGCAGTGTTTCGCCGTAATCCCCCAGCATGATATTGCTCGGCTTGATGTCGCGGTGAATCACGCCGCGGCTGTGGGCATACTCGAGCGCCTGACACACGTCGATAATCTTTGCCAAGAGTTGCCGAAACGCGAGCTGCTTTTCAGACGCATGCGACTTGTCTTTGTGATAATCTTCGATGGCGACCTGCAGGTTCATCCCTCGAATGAACCGCATCGCGTAATACGGCCGGCCATCGGCGAACTGGCCCAAGCTGTACACCGGTACGATGCCGGGATGCTCCAAGGCCCCCGTGATTTCCGCTTCGCGAATAAACCTTGTGCGATTCTCCTCGTGATCGGCGTGGGCGGGAAGAATCTCCTTGAGCGCGATCTCGCGATTCAACTCTTCGTCGAGCGCAATCGACACGCAGCCGAGTCCCCCTCTTTGATGGGTCCGCAAGACCGTGAAGCGATGCTTCGACTCGCCTACAGTCTCGGAACTGGGGGCCATCGTCGTGTACTGCTCTTCGATTGACGAGCCGACCGTCTCGAACTCCACGGTCTGGCGGACTTCCGTGTCGTCGAGATTCTTAAGCGTCTCGCGTAATCTCTCGAAAGCCTCGAGCGAATGCAAACTCTGCCGGGGGTCGGCGCCGTTCCGCTCGAGTTTCTTCTCGACGACGCTGTCGATGACTTGGCTTTCGGCGCGAGAAATCATCCCCTGCCGAATGAAGACTTCTCCGAGTGGTTGTTCTTTGTCGAGAACCCAACGGCTCGTGGCAGCGATCAACTGGTCGCGGCTGACGAACCCCAACTGCACCGCCAGTACGCCATAAAGGAGATTGCGGTCGGTGGTGGCCATGTCGAGGACTCACGGCGTAGAATGGGAAATCGTTAACCGCCTGTAGTGTAGGAGCCGCAACCCACGCTTGCAAACGTTGATTGGCGAGCGGGATGCGTGAGCTTCCCGTTTCGATGCAGAGGGATCACGCCCTCCGCTAGCCTAGAATGGCCGCTGCACTTGCAGGTTGTATTCAAAATCAAACCCGCGGCTGCACTCGCACGATCTCACCGGCACCGAACAACCATTCGTTACGACCCACCTTCCCACGTTGGCGGTCACGCCCGTGGTGAGATTGATGATATCCACGCGGTTGTTGCGATTGCCGACCGTGATGGTATCGAATCCCACGAGCGGTCCGGGAACCGCCACCACCGACAACGGGGCCTGGTTGATCGTGGCATCGTTAAGCGTCGACGTCCAATGCACTTCAAACAAGCCGGTTAATCTCTGGACCCAGTCGGCTCGAGCATTCTCTGACAAAACATATCCCCAACCCAAATTGAGTCTCATCAGCGTCTGTGGCTGCAGCCGGGTCACGCTGATGGGAAGTCCTGAGCCGGGGACCGCGGATACGAATGCATACTGGGTGTCACCCGGGTCCGCGAAAACACCGTTCCCGACAAAGCCATTGTTGTTGGTGTCAAAGCCAGCCTGGCCAAAGCCGGCAAGTGTGAAGAATGACGGGTTGGCTGGGGTTTCAACTTGCAAAAAGCCTTGGTGGAAAAACCGACTCGTCGACTGGTAGATCCAGGCGGCAAAGGGTGCAAGATAAACAGTTTCGTTCGAGGCGAGCGAGGAAATTTGCAGTGCATAGCGAGCCAGGAAAGGGTCCTCGTCCAATGTCACGAAATCATCAATCGTGGCATCGTACGTGACATCGCGTGCCGTAGGGAGCGTCACGCCTAATCCGACGCTTAAAGCAAAATTCTCGCGCTCGTGTAGTAGCGCCTTGAAGATCATCGAAACGTTGCCAAGTTCGACTCGCCTGTCTTCCCCGAAACCAAAAATCGGATCGAAACCAGGCGCAAATGGCAATGTTTGCTCGAAGGGATTCACGGAATAGGTCCCGACCTGCGAGTTGAGCCGATATTCCAGCGGCACGCGGATTTCCATCGACATCATCTTGTCGAAGAAGGTCCGTTCACCGGCAAGTGTATGGCGTTCGAGGTCAAAATCTTCTTCGTATTGAAACACCCGCGTGGGAGTCGCGTTCGCAAAATGTCGGTAGCTGTAGTACAACCGATCAATCGGCAACGGAGTGTTGGCCTCGGCGATGTTGAGCCGGCCGCAGGCGAGCGTGGGGTGCCCCAATTCGACGTCGAGAAACGATCCGTATGAAAGACAGCTCCCCGCCCCCGTGTCGCCGATCATAAATGGCACGCTCGCCAAGCCTGATTCCCGCGATTGACTTTGCGCGCGTTGTGAGCGCTGTGCGGTTTGCAGTCCCAACTGCCGTTGTGGAGCGAGCATCTGCGCGGGGGAAACGAATTCGTCGTTTACCATGGGCAGCGCGAGGAAATCACTCTCATAAGTGAGATCCGCCGACATCCACGCGCCGGTCTCGTCGCCAAGCAGGAATTCAACGTCCTGCTCGACCGTGCCCGCCACACTGCTCGTGCCGACCATAAGGTACAGGGTCGATGCCAAACCTACATTTAGAAACAATTTCCCCAACATCGCCGACTCCCTCCCTGGATGGCGCAACACTCGAAATCCGCGAACGTAACTAGACGTTCATTTCCAAGCATCGGGGTGTCGCGTGCAACGGTTGAGGCGATTGCATCGGTTGTGGGGTAAGTTCGCTGCTAGCAGCGACGGTTGTAACGATTGTAGGGGTGAAATCGCCGCTAAGCCGCAAGCGGCCGCTCGCTGCTTAGCCGAAGTAAGAATTCAACCACCCAATCGCAGATGCGCGAGCGGCACATATTTGGGCCCCGACCGCTGGGCTTCGCTTTCATAGATAGTCACCTCGTCGACGAACATTTGCCCACCGCGAAGGTCACCCAACGCGGAGAGCCCCTCGCCCAAGGCCGCGTGATTGTCCGCGGGGCCGACGCGGCCGAGCGTTAGGTGTGGCATGAACCGCCGATTTTCGCCTCGGAAACCCATTCCTTCGAGGTTTTGCTCGATGGCCGCTTGGAGCTGGCAGAAACTCTCGGCCCCTTCGTCGGCACCGAGCCACAGCACGCGGGGGCGGTCTGGTTTAGGGAACGCACCCACGCCCGCCGCCGTGATCGAAAAGGCTTCGATATCAGCCACGACTTTTTGCACACGGCGGCAAACTTCGGCGATTTCTTCGTCCTTCAAGTCGCCCAAGAACTGCAGCGTCCAGTGCAAGTTCTCCGGCTCGACCCACTTCACGTTCGGCCCGAGTGGCCGAAGGCGCTCGATGGCAGCCTGGGCTTGAGTGTGTACGCCATCAACAGCTTCGACGGCGATAAAGGTGCGGGTCTTGGCCATGATCTCTCAAAGGCGAGCGGGATGCGTTAGCTTCCTGTTAAGCACGCGCTGGGCTTACGCCCATCGCTCGCCATAAAAAAATCGCCGCCGAGCGCAAGCTCGACGGGCGATTGTGTTTTAACAACTCAAATCAACCTTCAGCGGACTCGTCGTCGCCATCGCCACCGTCGGCGAGCGCGCCGACCGGTTCGGGCTCCGGTTCCCCTTCCATCCGGCCGTCGAACGAAAGCTGCTTCTTGCCGGCAACTTTCTTGACGCTCACGCGGATCACCTGCTTGCCGTTGAACTCGCCCTTGAGCAGTTCCTCGGCCAGCGGATCCTCGATGAACGACTCGATGGCTCGCCGCAAGGGTCGGGCACCGTAATCCGTGTTGGAACCCTTCTTAATGAGGAATTCCTTGGAATCGTCGCTGAGTTCCAGAGCGAGTCCCCGCTCCTTCAACCGGCCACGCACCTTGCTCAATTCCAACTCGACCACGTCCTTCAAGTCGCTGGTGTTCAAGTGACGGAACACGATGATGTCGTTCACGCGGTTGATAAACTCGGGACGGAAAACCTTCTCGATTTCCTCGGTCACCCGCTTCTTCATGCTCTCGTAAGAGGCATCTTCGTCGGGCTTTTGGAAACCGAAGGCCGCTTCGTTCTTGATCGCCTCGGCCCCCGCGTTCGTGGTCATAATCAAGATCACGTTGCGGAAGTCGACGTTGCGGCCAAAGCTATCGGTGAGCCGGCCCTCTTCCATCAATTGCAAGAGCATGTTGAAGACTTCGGGGTGGGCCTTCTCGATTTCGTCGAGCAGCACCACGGCATACGGCCGACGGCGAATCTGCTCGGTGAGCTGGCCACCTTCCTCGTAGCCCACATAGCCCGGAGGAGCACCGATCAAGCGGCTCACGTTGTGCTTTTCCATGTACTCGCTCATGTCAATCTGAATGAGTGCATCCTCGTCGCCGAACATGAACTCAGCCAAGGCCTTGGCGAGCAACGTCTTGCCGACGCCCGTGGGGCCAGCGAAAACAAAGCACCCGGTCGGCCGTTTCGGATCCTGTAGACCGCTACGGCTGCGACGCACGGCCTTGGCGATGGCCTTGATGGCTTCGTCCTGGCTAATGACGCGACTATGCAGCTCGGTTTCCATGTTCATCAAGCGCAGCGTGTCCTCGGTCGTCATCCGCGTGAGCGGAATGCCGGTCATCTTGGACACCACTTCGGCGATCACTTCTTCATCGACCACGCCCCCATTCTCGCGCGATTTTTCACGCCATTCCTTGGTGATCTGCTGCTTCTTCTTCTTGAGCTTGTCAGCCGAATCACGCAGAGCTGCCGCCTTCTCGAAATCTTGATTCGCGACGGCTTCTTCCTTCTCACGGTTGAGTTGCTCGACGTCGTCGTCGATTTCCTTCAAATTGGGCGGCTTGCTCATCGACTTGAGCCGCACGCGGGCCCCCGATTCGTCGATCACGTCGATTGCCTTGTCCGGCAAGCAACGCCCGGTGATGTAGCGATCGGAAAGTTCCACGGCCGCCTTGATGGCGTCGTCGGTGATTTGCACGCGATGGTGCTCTTCGTAGCGATCGCGTAAGCCTTCGAGGATTTTAACCGTATCCTCGGCGTTCGTCGGTTCCACAAGCACTTCCTGGAACCGGCGTGCGAGCGCCGAATCCTTTTCGATGTATTTGCGATACTCATCAAGCGTCGTGGCACCGATGCACTGGATTTCGCCACGGGCGAGAGCCGGCTTCAACACGTTCGATGCGTCGATGGCACCTTCCGCGCCGCCGGCACCCACCAAGGTGTGCAATTCGTCGATGAACAGAATCGTGTTCTTCGCGCGGCGGACTTCATTCATCACCGCCTTGATCCGCTCTTCGAATTGTCCACGGTACTTCGTGCCAGCCACCATCATCGCGAGGTCCAGCACCACAATCCGGCGGTCCATCAACAGCTCGGGGACATTGCCGTCAATCACGCGTTGGGCAAAACCTTCGACGATGGCCGTCTTGCCGACGCCCGCTTCACCCAACAGGACGGGATTGTTTTTCGTGCGGCGGCAGAGGACTTGGATCGCCCGTTCGATTTCCTTTTCACGGCCAATCACGGGGTCCAGCTTGTTCTGACGAGCCAACTCAGTGAGGTCACGACCAAAACTGTCGAGCGCGGGAGTCTTGCTCTTGCTGCTCTTGCGGCCTTCGCGTTCTTCTTCACCCATTTCACCAACGCGGCCGCCGCGGGGGGAATCTTCCCCTTCGAGACCATGGCCGAGCAAATTGAGGACTTCCTCGCGGACTTCTTCGAGCTTAAGACCCAAATTCATGAGCACCTGGGCGGCGACGCCCTCTTGCTCACGCAACAGGCCGAGCAAGATGTGCTCGGTGCCGACGTAGTTGTGATTCAGGTGGCGGGCTTCTTCCATCGAGTATTCGATGACTTTCTTGGCCCGCGGCGTTTGCGGCAGCTTGCCCATCGTGACCATGTCGGGTCCGCTTTGGACAAGCTTTTCGACTTCGAGGCGGATCTTCCGCAGGTCGACGTCGAGATTTTTCAGGACGTTGGCAGCGACGCCGCTCCCTTCTTTAATCAGCCCCAAGAGCACGTGCTCGGTGCCGATATATTCGTGATTGAACCGCTGTGCCTCTTGATTGGCCAACTGCATCACTTTGCGAGCGCGGTCGGTGAAACGTTCGTACATGGCCCTACTCCCCTTCTTTTATTCGCCCTTCGGCGTTGGCTGATAATTCGACAAACGTCTCTTACGCAGCAAACCGCCGATTGGTTTCGTTGATCTCGGTTTCCGACGACTCAGCGTCGGCAATGTTGTATGTCTCGGGTTCTTGTTCGTGGGTGTCGTTTGTCGTCGTAGTATCTGTCTCTGTATCTGTCTCTGATTGATTGTCCGTGTCCTTCAATGCGGCGGCGTTTTCCCCTCGCTCCACCGCGATCTCATTCTGCCACGGGTCGGCTGCTTCCAATCGGCTTAACTTATCCAACTGTCGGACCGCCTCGCGATGCCGCCCTTGGTGCCGCCACAATGTGGCGAGCATCAACCGGGCTTCCGCGTCTCGGCCGTCCAATTTGAGCAGCTTGAGGAGCAGTTGCTCCGTCGCCACCCAATCGCCCTGCAAGTAAACCTGCTGGGCTTCACGATACAATTGTTCTCTCGGCTCGTTCACAAGGCCAATGGCCGGGCCATTAACCCCTGACGAAACTGCGGTCGCCGATTCCTCGGTGTCTTGATTCGCGGCCACTTCGCTCGTCGTTTGTCGGCGACTTTGCCACCAACCCACGAGCCACGCAACCGCGACCACTCCATAACCACCCAGCACTTGCTCGAGCGGAATCCACTCACCAAACACGCAGCTCGCGAGGATCAGCACGTTCACCAACGCGGTAAATCCTACCGCTATCATCAAACCAGCCCAAGACCCCCGCAACCAGAGCTGCGGCAGTCCGGGCCAAAAGTAGGCAATCTTCGGCAGTTTTCGCGTCGGCAACATGGGATCATCCTGAGCAACCGCGCGACCACTCTGTCGACAATCCGTGTCTACAGAGCGACCTCGCAAGTTTAGCCCGCGACATTGCGGAAGCAAGGCAACACTAGGCCCACAACCGCTTTACAGCCATTAAAATCATTTCGAGAGCGAATTCAACGTGGCGATCTTGCCGC
>JBGTEU010000203.1:0-4919 GCA_041747595.1 Bythopirellula sp. | reverse complement strand
GTCCGCTCAGGTGTGTGTGGAGTTCCAGCGATATTGCGAAAGTGATTCGCCACTACCTTCATGGTAGCGGTTTGCTTAGTTTCGCAATGTGGCGTTCCCCACCGCCAGGGAGTTCAACCAACAAACGGGGCGAAAGTTCCGAGTTGACAGAGGAGATTTCTAATCGCTGATCGATGAGACACGGACATCACGAAGTCACATATTCCGAAGCAAAAAATTCTTGAGAGCTGTTATCAGCAAGGCCAAGACAGCTATTAAGAGGCCCAGAATATTGTATCACAATCAAACACGTGTACGATTATGATACACACTAAATAAAACAGGCGAGCCAGCGTGTTTACTTGAAACTCGCTGGCCCGCCGAGTGGATAGGACCTTAGGAAGATGCTTTAGACGGCCATGTGGGGAGGGTCAAGCCGTCGTAAGTTATTTTCCCTGTGTGGTTAAGGTCCGCAATCGTAAGCCTCTTTTCCAACCGACCCCGGCGAACAAGTCTCTTCTCTGTTCCAGCCCCGCAGTGTGTTCCAAGCACAACAGGCTGCCCGATCCTCGGCTGCTTCAAAAGATATATGCAACGGTCGTGCCAAACAGCGGTAGTGTGGATTAAGTGTGCAACCATCGAAAGCGACGACTAATGTGGACTTACCCACGAATGGTGGGCGCACTGAGGAGAGTTGTAGACTCTCTGGACAGGAGCGAGATTCATGAGCAGTCCACGACGCAGGTACATGTTGGAGTTCAAGCAGGAAGCCATCCTGCTGGTCACGCAACAAGGTTTTGAGCTTGTCGGAGCGGGGCGTCGTCTGGGCATCACTTCCAACTTGCTTCGCACCTTGAAGAGCTCCTTTGAGAAGCTTGGAGAAGGCTGGACCAGTCGCCGCTGGCCCTCGTCAGCCGACGGCGCTGGAAGTCGAGAACGCGGGGCTGCGGAGTAAGTTCATTTCAGCCGCTAAGCCGCAAGCGGCCGCTTGCGGCTTAGCGTCCAATGATGGTGGTGCTATAATCGGCGTTTTTCCTTCAATGCCGAGATAATGCCCCCATGGCTGATTCCGCCGCCTACCCCAAAGTCGCACAACTCCGCACCGTGAGCGAATTGCGCGAGCGGCTCGCTGAACTGAAAATTGACTTGCCGATCGACGACTCAATTCTCACGGCCGACGCAGGCTCACCCCTGGCCGAGCCGATCGACATTGGTGGATTTCAAGTCGGCAATCGTTGGTGCATCCACCCGATGGAAGGCTGGGATGCCAATCCCGACGGCACTCCCAGCGAGTACACCCTGCGGCGGTGGCGGCGGTTCGGGCAGAGTGGGGCCAAGCTGATTTGGGGGGGCGAGGCCGCGGCCGTGCGGCCCGACGGTCGAGCAAACCCAAACCAAACCCTCGCCATCGAGAGTAATCGCGCGGGGCTTTTAGCATTGCTCGACCAATGCCAGGAAGGCCACCATGAAAGCTGCGGCACGCTCGACGGTTTGCTCGTTGGCCTGCAGCTCACCCATTCGGGGCGATTCTGCAAGCCGAACGACAAAAAGCGATTCGAGCCTCGTATCGCGTACCATCACCCACTCTTGGACGCCAAGTTCGGTATCGATCCCGACGATCAGTCGATCGTGTGGACCGACGAGCAGCTTGAAGAACTCATCGACCAATACGTCGCTGCCGCACGGCTCGCGCAGGAAGTCGGCTACCAGTTTGTCGATGTGAAGGCTTGCCATGGGTACCTGTTGCACGAATTTTTGAGTGCCCGTCGCCGGCCGGGTAAATTCGGTGGCGACCTCGCCGGTCGCAGCCGCGTGATGATGGAGATCATCCGCCGCATTCGCGCGGAATTGCCCGACCTCATGATTGGTGTGCGGCTCAGTGTGTTCGACTTCGTGCCGTTCAGGACGAGTCGTGAGGTGGGACAGCCGATGGCCTTCGACGTATTGCTGCCCTACGACGCTGGCTTCGGCGTCGATCCCCAGAATCCGCTCGCCTACGATTTGACCGAGCCGTTGGAACTAATTCGCATGCTCGTCGCGGCGGGGGTAGCGACGATTAACCTGAGCTGCGGCAGCCCTTATTACAATCCGCACATCCAACGCCCGGCGATTTTTCCGCCGAGCGACGGTTATCTTCCGCCGGAGGATCCGCTCGTTGGCGTGTGGCGGCAGATCGACGTCGTGCGGCAATGCAAACAGACAGCGGGCAACGTGCCGTTGGTGGGGACGGGATATTCCTATCTGCAAGATTACCTGCCGCACGTGGCCCAGGCCGTGGTCCGCGCGGGTTGGGTTGATTTCGTGGGTCTGGGTCGTATGGTCTTGAGTTACCCCGAACTACCGCAGGATTGCCTCACCACAGGTAAGCTCACGCGCAAGCTCGTCTGCCGTACGTTCAGCGACTGCACCACGGCCCCGCGGCACGGACTGATCTCCGGCTGCTACCCGCTCGACGAATTCTACAAGCGGCTCCCCGAGCGCGAGCAACTCATTGAGATCAAGCAGGCGCTTGATAAGACTTGAGTCGATGTTGTGGTCTGAGTGGGCGCTTCGCGCACATTATCAAGCTAGCTGCTGGTAGTGACGCATGCTTGCATGTGCATACTAGGGACAATATGCCGAAGTTCGTTCAATTCCTTGGTCGATAACGAGGGCAAAAGAGTTGTTTTCTATTAGCCGCTCCAAAGGTTGTTGTGCGATGCTGAGGACAATCCTCTGGATCGGTTTGAGTTGTTTGCTTGCCACGGCAGCTTTTGCCGCCGAAAGCACTTCCTTCTTGTCCCCACTATTCTTGACGGAAGGAGCGACGCGTGAGCCATGGGGCGCGGAAGATCTGTCTGCCGAGCACCACACGGTACGTGTCCCCGAGCCGCTTCTCTTCGACCTGGTGAGACCGCTTGGGGCACGGCGCGGTGAAGTGGAGATCAACACACTGGCGATGTTTCCGTGGAGAAAGACCAGGCCGGATCCCGACCGCGACCCCTTCGGTTCAGGAGCCTCCACTCCCGACCGAGCGGAAATAGAATGGGCTCCCGAAGTGGAGTACGCCTTTGCCGACAATTGGGCGATCGAGTTTGAATTTCCGCTGGAGGGATCCAGGCTCGAGGCATACAAGCTTGGGCTCCAGCCGACATTCGGCACCTCCTTCAACGATCACTATATCCACGGCTTCCAACTTTTGGTGATGCCCGATGTGGATTGGGAGAGATGGAGCACCACTTGTCTTTATTTGGCGGGATTCCGCTTTGATGAAACCTGGAGTGCTCTGCTCATGGGAGGATTTCGGGTCGACTTGGAAGGCGATCGAACATCGGAAAGCTTTGAACGCATTTTTAATGCTTCGCTATTTGCCGACATCAGCGAGCGCTCGACCGTGGGCGTGGAGACAAATTTTGCGGGCCAGTCCAACGGCGATGCAGATTTTATTCTCGTACCTCAGTGGCATTTCGAGATCACCGATCGGTTGCAGATCCAGTCCGGCTTGGGCTTTGGGTTCACCGCCGATGACAGAGAGTCGTCGGGCATTCTAAGAGTGATCTTCAGTCCGTAGGAATTGGGCAAGCTTGCACCTCGAGACGCCACTCGCTTGCTCTTGAGACGCGTATACTAATGATTGCGCGTTGTATTCAATTCGAGCGCGAAACCGTGCCGCGCCGCGTAACGATTATGCCGGCGAATCTCCTCGCGTAGTACACGTCTAGCACTTTTTGACTCTCTCCAGTCTTTGGCACAACTCGTGCAATGAAGAGTAGTGTCATTCCGGGTTCACTCCCGTTTTAGTGCCCGGCGCTCCAAGCAATTGATTGCTGAGTGACTTGACGGGGTTCCCGTGTGCAGGAGAGAGAACAATGGTCCGTAAAGTTTTATTGAGCGTGGTGGCGGTGATGACCCTGGCGATTACCGCAGTCTCGACAGCCGAGGCAGGTCATGGACACCATTATCGCGGCCATGGTCATGGCCATAGCCATGCTTCACGACACCACGGCTATAGGCACTATCCCTCGCATCGTAGCGTTCACTACTACGGCGGGCCGGCTTACTATGGGGTCCCCGCTTACTATGGGGTCCCCGCTTACTATGGCGGCCCCGCTTTTTACGGCGGCCCCGCTTTTTACGGCGGCCCCGCATATTACGGTGGGAGCGGCGTGTCGTACTATCAAAGTCGTGGCGGCTACGGCCGCTCATCCAGTGCTATTGGCATCTCGATCGGCTTCTGAGGCTTCCCAAAATTTTGATCGCCAGACAGTACTGCGAGGCTGTCAGGATGACAACTTGTATGAGAAAACACGGGCCGACGGCAATAGTGTCGTCGGCCCGGGGTGTTTTTTATCGTGACCTGTCGCCAAATTTACTTGATGCTCGCCACATGCTGAACGAGTAGGCTGAATGATGTTCTCACCAGCAGATTCACCAACTTTTCATCGGCAGTGACCATTTGGCAGTTGCGTGTCACTGCCAATGCTACGTAAATCGCATCGTACACCGTAATGCCCGTGGCGAGTGCGATTTCAACCGCCTGAGCAAGCAGACTCTGCGAGGGCACCGTTTCCAGCGGCATCCGTAAAACATCGGCGATGAGTTGTGTCGCTTCCTCGGTCGTAATCTCACCGCGATGGAAACGCTTCCAAACAACATTGCCGACCTCGCTCCATATCAGATCGGGAGCCAAGAGTTGATTGTGGGTCGATATGAGTTTTGCACACGCGTCCGAATGCACCTCGGGGAAAAACCACTTGGCCATCACGCTGGCGTCGACAACGAATGTTGTCATCGCTCTCGATCCTCAGCCAAAAGTTCCTGGCTGTCAGTGACTTGTCGGCCCGCAAACTTTTGCTGCCAGTGCTCAAGGGATTGCCGGGCATCGGTGATCGAGAAACCGGCTGCCGATTCCAAAATCGAACGAACCTCCCCTTCGAGCGATCTGCCGTTTGTGCTCGCGC
>JBGTEU010000202.1:0-18708 GCA_041747595.1 Bythopirellula sp. | reverse complement strand
CGGAGCGACTGCAATTCGTTGGCACCGGCGCGGCCGATCGGCACAACCAACTCTTGCGCCGCGCTTTCCGTCCAAATCCGTTCGGCACGGGGGGCAACCACCGTGAAGGGCACTTCGACCCGGCTCGCGGTCCGCGATTCTTCACCGGCTCGGCGCAAGATTTCGTTAAGTTTTTCTTTCGGCGGCAGGGATGCGAGTTCGAGCGGGAGTTTCTCGAACAGCGGATACTTCCAGCGCAAGCGGTCATCGGCCCAATCCAAATGAATCGCTCCGTTCAAGAGTTCTTGAAACGGAAAATCCGCGGCCAGTTTGACCGACGTGTCGGCGCTCATCAACACATAAACGCCGCAGCGTGGACCGCTAGTGGCGATAGTCTTGATCCGTCGCATCGCGGCGTCGCTCAAGCCGGTGGGAAAATTAGCAATCACGAGCACGTGAAAAGGTTCGGAAACTTCGCCTGCCTGGGCGTTGTATTCATGGATCGTCGCGAATTCGTTCCGCAGATATTTTTGCAGCACTTTCTCCATGTGATCCGAGAGCAAGGCAAGCCGCTCGTCGATTTGCCGCGAATCGGTCCAAATTCGCTTGCCGACGAGTTGCTCGTCGTGATCCGCCAAGTGCATGAACGTGGCGAAATTCTGCCCCAGCGCCGCGGGATCGATAATCGTGAACCGCAACTTGCCGGCCGGCACGGTGGTCAAAAAGCGAAACATCATCAATTGCAGCAAATCTACCGCGGCGGTCCGCCCCGACTCGTTCGTGGTGATCACCATCCGCGGGTGTTCGTCGAACGACATCCACGTGGGGAGTTCCAAATGAGTTTGCGCGGGAACCAACCGCGGGTCTTGAGATATGCCGTTCTTCACCGCCTGCAGCGGCAAGGAAGAGCGGCCGAATTGGATGACGGGGGGGATTGCCGCGGGGCGCTCCCAATCTTCCCATTTCGTGGCCGACCAATCGGGAAAGTATCGATCGCATGCCGTTTGCATTGCGGCCAACTCGCCAGTCACTTGCGCGAAGCCCGTTTGCCAACGGTCGGCCATGGCTTGCCAATCCCTGTCATGCTGGGCATTCGCCGCCGTTGTGCGGTCGGTGTAACGCGTTTCGTTGGCTTGCCAGGCGGCTTGCCGGTCGGCGGCCAGTTGATCCAACAACGGCGGGTACTTTTCCTCCGCCGTGGCCAATACTGCCTCGTAATTGGCCTGCAATTCGGCGAGCCTTGCTTGAAAACGCTGGTCGGCGAGGGTCAGCAGTTCCTCCTTCTTGACGTCCCCCTCGGCGAGCGACTTTTCACGGGAGTCCTGCGCGACGGCGACGTCTTGCTGCTTCTGCAGCTCGATTGCCGCGGCTTCCTGTTGACTCCGCACTTGTGCTTCCTGGCGTGCCTGCACATCCAGTTGCCACGCGGTACCGAGCAGATTTTGAATTTGATGGTATTGGGCAACCGATTGTTTGATCGCCCGCGGTCTCAATATCCAATAAGCGATGCCGGTGAGGATCAACCCCAACACGATCGCCACAAGGGGAGTCAGAAGGGGCGAAACGCTGGTGACATACAATGCCACGGGAACCATCACCACAATTGCCAGAAACAGCCACAGGAAGATACGGTTGTCCTCCAACAGCAGCGAGGGGAGTTTTTGGGCCTGCAAATCAAGCACGGCTCGGTGCAATTGGTTCAAGTTGGCTTGCTGACGGTCTTCGGAGCCTTGATTCGTACCAGGGAGGTCCGGTTCGCTTGCGGGGGGAACTGCCGTGGCGTCGCTTCGCTCGGCGTATTTGGTGAGTCGCCGCATCGCCAGCAAAGTGTCGGCGTCGCGTTCGTAGCCGTTGACCTGCAAGTTGCGAGTGTGAATCCGCTTGGTGGCCTGTTCCAAGGAGAGCCGGGGGGCGTCCTTCGACGCATCATATACGGCGAGGGCGTCCCACTCCTTTTCCTTGTATTTGCGCTCAATGCCGAGAACAAGCTGCTTGTGGTCGGCGGAAATCCGGTTGTTTTCGGCTTCAAATTGCTTGGTGAGCTCGGCCCGCGCTTCGCGGTGTTCCTGGCCGGCGGCGAGCTTCGCGTCGGCAAATTCGTTTTCCAAACTGCGGCGGCGCTCCGCGAAATCTTTCGTGAGCTTGTTGACCGTCGTTTGGTGCTCTTTCTCCGCGGCGATAAGCTCTTCGGTGAGGGTTGTGGCCACGCGCGACTCTTCCGCGGCGCGTGCATCGGCCAACTGCTGCAATTGCTGCATCAACTCCAATTCGCGGCGGGTAGAAAGTTGCACTTCGGTCACAGGCCTTATCACTCTCTGATGTTTAATGCCAGGGCGTCTTGTTACTCTTCACATTCCTCGCGAACGCGCACCAGAAGATCCCTCATCCGCGACACGGTATCGAGCGACATTTTCGTCGCCGGGATTAAGGGCTCGAGATACTGTTCGCGAAATTGCCGACTCACACCGTCGTTCCACGACTCGCTTACCACGTTCCATGCAGTCTGGAGATCTTCCATGGCCTTTCGCAGTTGCGCTGCACTCGAGTCGAGGTCCCAGGTTCGCATGTTTGTTTACTTCCGATCGGAACAAGTCGATTCGCTTTACTCCTCCGCTTGCGGTTTCGTAGCCATCGGTGTTTCACGTGATTCCGGGGGCCGTTCGATTTGGTAGCCCTCGACTTGGCGGATGATCAGCTGCAATTTGGCGCGCGCGGCGGGGAGCTCCGATTCCAATATCCGTCTGAGTTGGCTGATGCGTCCCCGGAACTCGTACACCTCGTGTTGCAGGACTCCTTGCCATTGCCGAACATGCTGTCTCTTGTCCCGACAGTAATCGAGCCGGTCTTTTGCCTCTTGGAGAGCCGCGCGTTCTTCACGGCAAGCGGGTTGTTGGTCCCCGATCGTCGTAAAAATGAGGCAACGCTCGACGTCCAATTTGGCCTGGTGTACCGCGTCGGCGGCGTTCTTTTCTTGTTTCAGCCAATAGTTGGGGCGATCCTCTTCGATCCAGTTGGTCGCACGACGCAGTTCCGAGGTGAGGATATCCAAGGCCGTTTGGGTCCGCTTTTCATATTCGACGAGCGACGCGCGAAATCTTTCGAGCGCTGCCACCGAACGGACTTGAGCGGGACCCGACATGCGTTTTTCCAATTGTGATGAAAGTGCTGGCCGGCATCCGCGCCGACGTTATTTTTGTTGCAGGTACTCTTCGATTCGCTCCGCCTTGCGCAGGAGGAACGGGGCGTATTCCCGCGAGGCTTCAATCGAGCGGGCGATGAGTTTGAGATGGTGCTCGAACTCCTCGGCGAATTTGCGGTGTTCTTGGTCGCGCCAACTGCTGTTGAGTCCATGCAGTTGGCTGGCCAGAGTCGTGAGCCGCTCTTCCAGTTCGTTGCTGAATTGAGAGAGCTGCTGGGCAAATCGCCGTAACTCGGCGGGATCAACAATCGCTTGAGACATGGGGAGCCTCTCTGAGAAAAAGTGGATGCGTGCGACGGATTCTCAATCTCCTTTGTGGCGAGCTGCGCCATCAAGTAGGGATAAAAACAAACGAAAGCAGTTGGAATCCTTCGAACACGGTTTCCAAGGCCGCCAAAATCTTGTTCCGCGGCGACGATTCTCCCCACTTCCAGTTTAGTTCGCCCACGAGAGAACGTAAAGCAAGGCGAAATCACGGCTTAGACGCGAGCCAGACCGCTACCGAAATAGGGCTGAGTCGCCCGTGGTCACTGATTTTTGGCGTAGGCTCCGCTCGTAATTGGCGTCGATCTTGGCCAACTCTTCCGAAATGGCGGCGACGGTCGAACGGATTTGCTCTTCCGTATGCAGGCTGGTGATGAAGAATCGCAATCGCGCGGCGCTTTCTTCTACCGCGGGATAGAGAATCGGTTGCACGTTGATGCCCCGTTGAAACAGGGCATGTGAGAGCCGCAGCGCGTTTTGGGAATTGCCCGTGATCACCGGTACGACGGGCGTGTTGTTGCTCATGCCGGTGTTGAGTTTGGCTTCCTTGGCGAGCTGCAAGAATAACCGCGAATTGTGCGCGAGTTGAGACACTCTTTCAGGTTCTTCCTGCAATAGGCGCAAGGCGGCAAGCGCCGCTGCGGTACTTGGTGGCGGTAACCCCACACTGTAAACAAACCCCGGGGCGGTGTACTTGAGATATTCGACGAGTTCTTTCGATCCTGCGATGTACCCACCGGCACTACCGAAGGATTTACTCAAAGTGCCCATCCACATGTCGACGTCGTGGGGATCAATGCCGAAATACTCTGACATTCCTCGACCGTGCAGCCCCATCGTTCCCATGGAATGGGCTTCGTCAACCATCATAAAAGTCTTATGACGTTTCTTGACCTCAACGAATTTAGGCAGGTCGGGGTAATCGCCGTCCATGCTGTACACGCCTTCGACGACGATCAGCACTTTGCGGTATTCGTGTCGCAGCTCGGTGAGGATCTCCTCGCAGGCGTGCCAATCGTTGTGCGGAAAGGGTCGGCGTCGCGCCCCCGAAAGCATGGCACCCTGAAGAATGCTGTTGTGCGAGAGAGAATCGTGGAGGATCATGTCACCCGCGCCAAACAAGTGGCCGATGGTGGTCTCGTTGGTGGAATGCCCCCCCACGAAGACGATGGAATCCTCGGTGCCGATGAAGTCGGCAATCTCTCGTTCAAGTTCCACGTGAATCGTCTTTTGACCCGAGACGACGCGGCTGGCCGACACGCTTGTGCCGAACTTGGCGGTGGCTTCTTGAACGGCGCGAATCACGGCGGGGTCACCCGACATGCCTATGTAGTTGTAGCTGCAAAAATTGACGTACTCTTTGCCGCCGATGAGTGCTCGATCGTTCGTAATGCCTTCGTGCACATTGAAATAGGGAAGCGGCAACCCCGTGCTCTTTGCCATGCGGAAGTTGTCTTGCAGCCGCTGGTACTCGGTGGTCTTGGCGAAGTTGTAATCTGCTTCGGGGACCACATAGTCGGAAGGACGGGCGACACGACGGCGCGTGCCCCCTCCCATGTACTGCTGAATGGCTTCGACGACCTCGCCGCAGGTTTCCATCGATGGCAGGACCGACTCGGGGAACCGCCCGCCGAATGCTTCTTCCAGCGACGCGACGATTTCCATCCGCTCGAGCGAATCGAGGCCCAATTCCAGAATGTTGGTCTCCCAAGAGAGATCGCCGACGCGCTCGCGGCCGATTTGTCGAATCTTGGCGTACACAATCTCGGCGATCTCGGCGGTCTGACCGACGGGAACCTTGCCAAGTGGTTTGGTAGGCGAAGGTTTCTCGGCTGCCGCGGCACCGTTGAGCTTTGGTGTCGTATCCAGCGAAGTGGTGGCTTCGTGGTAAGTCTTCTGGGCATCCCCCTCTTCGACCCAATCGGGTTCGTCGCCCGTCTCACGCCGCCGCAGCGAGGGGGCTATCTTCGTCTCACCCGATTCGGCGGTCCAGGTTGCCACTGCGGCGAGTGTCCCCGCCAGATAGCCATCGCGACAGGCATGCCGTTGAATCTTGCCGCTGGAAGTCTTGGGTATACTGCTCACTTTGATAAGCACCACGGCCGACACCGGCAAATCGTGCACCAGGGCCACTCGCTTGCGGATCGCCTCAGTGATCTCAGCGAAATTGAGATCCCGCCGCCGCACGGTTTCTTGCACGATCACCAGTTGCTCGTTGCCTTCGTCGCCCACGACAATCGCGGCCCCCGCACCCGGCACGACGTCTTTGTGTGCTGCTTGGGCGGTTTGCTCGATGTCCTGGGGATAGTGATTCACGCCCCGTACGATGATCAGATCCTTGAGCCGTCCCGTGACGAACAATTCGCCGTCGAGCAAGAAGCCCAAGTCGCCGGTTCGTAGGAAGGGACCGCGGCCATCTTCGAGCCGAGCTTGAAAGACATCGTGTGTGAGTTCATCGCGCTTCCAATAACCCTGGGCCACGCTCGGGCCCGAAACCCAGATTTCGCCGACGCGACCGCTCCCGACATTGGCAAACGTGTCGGGATCGGCGATGACAATTTGCTGATCGAGTAAATTGCCGCCGCTTCCGACCAACATTCGCGAGCCTTCGGCACCAAGCGAGGTCTCGAAGGCCTCATTTTTTTCCAGATGGGAAATGTCGAAGGAATGCACCTCGGGCGGAGACTGTTTGTAGCCACCCGTGACAATGAGCGTCGCTTCGGCTAAGCCATAACATGGATAAAAGGCTTCGCGGCGGAAACCACATTCGGCGAATGCCGCGGTGAAGCGCTCAATCGTGTCGGCCCGCACGGGTTCGGCACCGTTGAAGGCGAGCGTCCAACGGCTGAGGTCGAGGGTTGATTTTTGCTCGGCGGTGACTTTTTCGGCGCACAAATCGTAGGCGAAGTTGGGTCCGCCCGAGATAGTCGATCCGGTTTGGGAAAGAATCTGCAACCAGCGTACGGGCTTTTGCAAAAAGTGTGTGGGGGAGAGCAGAGTGTTGGCCTTGCCCATGTAGAGCGGCTGCAGGATGCCGCCGATGAGCCCCATGTCGTGATAGAGCGGCAACCAGAACACGCCATTGCCCGAACGGGTGTGCTCGAAGGCGTAGGCGATCATCGCTGAATTGTGCATTAAATTGGAGTGCGATAGCATCACCCCCTTGGGCGTGCCCGTCGAACCCGAAGTGTACTGTAGGAACGCAAGCGTCTCGCCGTGCACATCGGGGCGACGCCAACTGTTGGCCCAATCGTCATCCCATTGGTCGGTGGATCGCCAGCGCAGTTGTTGCAGCGCGGGCGTGTCGCCAATCATCGTTTGCACACGCTCCAGCACGTCGACCGTCGTCAGGGCGATTTTGGCTTGTGCGTCGTTGGCAATCGCGTCGATGCGGGCCATGTTGCGATTTCGCCGCGGCGGATACGCGGGAACCGCGGTGACTCCCGCATAGAGGCAGCCAAAAAACGCCGCCACAAAATCCAAGCCCGACGGGTACAGCAGCAGGGCGCGTTCCCCTTCTAAGTCGAGTGATTGCAGAGATGCGGCAATTGCCCGGGCCTTGCGGTCCAAGTCGGCGTAAGTCCACTCGATGGTTTCGCGTTCCCCGTCGATGACAAACCGGAACCCGACGTCGTCCCCTTGATGTAGGGCACGGTGCTGCAACAGCTCCAGCAGATTCGCGGGACCAAAAAAAGAACCGGGAAGATGATCGAGATGCACGGTTGATACCAAGTTTCAAACGAGTGGAGGCCAAACAAACATTTTCACTTGGTGAGAGCGAAAATTGTGCCACGGTGTTACCGCAGGCCGTTTCAGGGCTGCCAAGCCCTCAGTGCCACGAGAACTGAAGAACTGGGGGTCCAGCTGCCATGCCACCAAGAATGCTGCCAGTCCCGGGGGCCTAACCAGTCCCGGGGGCCAAACCACTCGAAAAATCGCAGGAACTGCGAGAAAGTCAGCCCCTAATTATAGATTACGAGCATACTCGACGCACCCCCTTCCGGAGGTAATTCTAGTCCACTGAGGAATTACGAGCTAGCAGGCTGATTTTACCTTTTAATCGACACTACCACCCTGGCGGCCCGCGAGCAAATTGAGAAAGTCAGTTACCTACCCAAATCGTCCGCCAGAAATCCCTGTTGTTACTCATCTTAGGCATAGGTGAATTTTCTTAGCCCTCAGGCAAACCTTGCTTGAAAGACAAAATCGTAAGTCTTGTGGCAACTTGCCAGCTTTGGATTCAATCATTGTGTGGCTTAATGCTACGCTTTAGTGACGTGGCACGGTATTTTCTCTCGTGCTGTTATTTGCGGAAAAAGCGCCATCTACTTGCTGACAACGGCGGCGACAATGATAATGCAGTTAGCGATATGAACTCGATCTCACGCTCAGTCTCATAAGGAACACTAAGTTGCTCACCGAAAGCGAAGTCTCGCGTAGTTGGAGTCGGCTTTTTAAAAGCGGTCTTTCCCAGGAGGCTTTTGATAGCGCTGAAGAATTGCTCAACGAATTACGCCCCGAAAGCCCCCTACGACACCGCTTGGAAGGCGAACTCGACGAACTGCGAGAAATGCATTCCACCCGTGTGAACGCCTAACGGGGCAGTAGACAAGGCAGTATGGCTGGCATATCTCTAATTGAGGATTGCGCCAGCTTTTTGTTTGCGCGATGTTGAGCATGCCAAGAAAAGGCCCAGGGATTGCAATCCCTGGGCGTCAGTATTCTTGTCGAAATTATCGGACTTTCTAGTACACGACGTCGAAACCGAAGTTTACGCCGTTGATGAATATTTCTTGCGTCCCTGCATTTTCTCGGAATCCCATGTTGGGCAACTCGTACTTGACGTGTTGTGCAGCCCGACGAATGTTGTCGACGAAGGTCGCTGTATAACCCAACCGTGCGGCCAAGGCTCGGGTAATTTGATAGCTGCCTTGTACCCGCAATTCGACGAGCGGAGAAAAATCGTTCTCTTGCTTGCCATGCTTCGAATAGGTCGGCCCCATGTAGAGCGAGCGATTGTGTTGGCCCGGGATCAAATCCTGACCCAATGCGGCGTCCTGCTCGAAGTTCATAATGTTGTAGCCGAACAGAAATCGCCCTCCAAAGTCAAGTTTGGCGCGTCCACGTTGGTGATTCCATTTCATAGCGATTTGAGGACCAACAAGATTGTTATCAATTCGCGTATCCCAAAAGCTCGCCCCCATGACACCCCCAAAACCCGTTACCTCGAAGTTGTCGCGAAGACGCAGGTAACGCACGCCGTAGCTAATGTCGACTGCATTGTTTTGATGTTTAACCATATGATGTTTGTTACCGAGTCGATGCGACTTCATCAGCTCGATACCATCCGATTTCGTGGAATTGCGTGCGTTAAGAAATTGAAAGCTTGTCGGAAGGTCTACGATATCATCGAAGTCGCCGCGCAAATCGCCAATGAAGAAGCTGTCTGGCTCGCGGCCCGGATCATCAAGGTCATACCCGTCGGGGCCGAATTGCCCATCGCCATCGATGTCATCGGCGAGTCCGTCAGGTTGAAACGCGCCTCCGATAGGGCCAAGCACGTCAATAAAGCCTCGCATGAGGTCTTGAGGATCATCAAATACCACCAAGACTGAGCCATAAAGGGAATCCTGGGTCTCAAGGCCATAGAGCTCGCTTGCATTTGCATCCGCGCCATCGAGAATGCCGATCGACCATGTTGTTGTGTCGTCGAAATAGCCGAACTCATATCGCTCGCCCCAGGCAAACTCGGCACGAGGCGGGCCACTATTGATGCCGCTGACCAAGAGGGGTGGGCCAATGCTGACCGGAACTAAATTGTTAGGGTCCAAGGTGTCGCCGAATCGTCCTGTTAAGAACTCTCGGAAAGGATTTAATGAACCGTCGTCCGCGGCGCCGGATCCTATGGTGTGACGCTCGCCCGTTGTAGCCCAGCTCAGCTTGTCGAAAACGAAGAAGTAGCCGTTGCCTTGTCCAATTGGTTCGTTATTGAAGTCGAAGTCGACCGGTGAGAAGAACTGCAAGTCGTGGTCCGTGCTATCCACGTAGATGCTTGTATCCTTTAGGTCGTAAAACTCGTCGGCCCGGGTTTCGATGACACTCATGGCCACGATTAAACCGGCGGCAAACCATTTGGAGATTGACCATTTCGAGAATGATGGAGCGGTCATAGCTTCCCACTACCCTTGTCGCAGGCACCCTCGAGGGGCGCAGTTACGTTGGTCCGGGCCCCTCCACGGGGCACTCAATTGGACGATCTGTGCTGGTAGTATCGGAACTGCGGGTCGCAAGGGTTGAGTGAGTTCGGTAAAGTCTGACGAAAATAACGATTCTCCCGCTGCTGGCTGCTAGCGATCCGCCGCATGCGACTTAGCGGGCAGCCTGCCGTAATTGGGCTAAGCCGCAAGCGACTAGGGCATTTGGCAACTCGATTTGTTTCGTTTGATCGGTACGGATATACTTCCGAGGGTTCGCTAGCAGGCTATTGTTTTCCCGCCTTAGCGAATTACCCAAGCCATCGATAAGGACTCTCCGTTGAAATCACTGCTAATACTGCCCAGACTGTTGCTCGCCGCACTATTAATTGCTGTGTTTGGCAGCGCGCGTGGGGAAGCGGTTGCCGCGGAACCCGCCCCGGCCCTGGGCGAAAAGTGGGTTCGGTTGGCTGAAGACGACAAGGGAAAGCCGCTGGCACTCGAAATTGCCGTCGTCCGCTACGTGCCGGCTCGCCTCGCCAAGCAATTCGAAGGCCGAGTTCCCGAAGGCAAGCTTCCCAATTCCCGCGAGTATGTCGACTTAATTGGGGCGGTGCATGTGGGCGACCGGGAATATTACGCCAAACTCAACCGCTGGTTTCGGCAGTATCAGGCACTGCTCTACGAATTGGTGGCTCCCGAGGGCACGGTTGTCCAACGCGGCCGAGGCACCTCAAACATGCATCCCGTCGGGGCCATGCAGAACAGCATCAAGTCGATGCTCGAGATCGAGCACCAGTTGGAGCAGGTTGACTACACTCGTCCTAACTTTGTGCATGCCGACATGTCCCCCGACGAATTCGGTAAGTCGATGACGGACCGGCAGGAAAGTTTTATGCAAATGTACGCCCGCATGATGGGACAAGCCATCGCCCAGCAAACCGAGCAGGCCGCCCAGGGGATGTCGACCGACCTCGACCTGTTTGCCGCGATGTTCGCCAGCGACCGCCCGCGCAAATTGAAGATTGCCATCGCCAAGCAATTTCAGTCGATGGAATCGATGCTCTCGGGGATGTCAGGTCCCGAGGGTTCAACCTTGATCACCGAACGCAACAAGCGGGCGCTCGATGTGCTGCGGAAGCAACAGCGTGCCGGCAAGAAGCAAATTGGCATTTTCTACGGCGCGGGGCACCTCAACGACATGCACGAGCGCCTGGTCAAGGATTTCCACATGCAGCCTGTGGCTATCACGTGGATTGAAGCCTGGAACCTGCGGGAAAAGAAGTAACAACTGTCGAACATCCCACCGCGACGCACTTCCCGCCCCCACCAATTTTTGCTAAACTCAAGGGCTATTTCCCAAGCTTCCACATTGAAAGGGTAGATCGACATGGCCAAGCCTGGTCGCAAAGTCAAGAAAGCCAACCACGGCAAGCGTCCCGCTTGCAGCCGTCCCCGCAAAAGCCGTCGTCAAAAGGTGAAAACCTGAGCCGCGCTTCTCAGTGGCGTCGTTCATAGCTTTTCAGTTCGTCGAGCTAAGGAACTGTCCCTCGTGCCTGGCAAAGATTGGATTATCGATCCCGACAAGCTCGATTATTCCAATATCGTGGCGGATATCGAAGCCATTCGGCTTATCAATTCCCAGCGCGGCGATATGGAACACCTCACCGCAATCATCTACGACGATGGCGTGAATAACGTGTGCGCGGGCTATCACGACGTTTCGGAGAAGGAGTTTTGGATTCCCGGCCACATGCCGGGGGCTGCCCTCATGCCGGGGGTCATCATCTGCGAGGCCGCCGCGCAGGTTTGTTCTTATCACGCGCTCAAGCACGACCTTTTGGGTTGCGACATCATGGGTTTCGGCGGTTTGAGCGACGTCAAGTTTCGCGGAGCCGTGCTTCCCGGTGATCGGCTCACCGTCTCCTGCATGCTGACCAAAATGCGACGTGGCAGCATCGTGGTCAGCCGTTTTCAAGCCTTCGTCGGCACTTCGATTATGTGCGACGGCGAAATTCGCGGCATCCCGCTCTGGAAAGAAGATATTCGCAAGCTTGCCCAGCGTGATAATTGAACCATGGGCCGACGTGCGCTACCCAAACTTGATCCGCAGCTCGATTACTCGCGGTATTTTCGCACTCTCGAGGAATTGCCCTCGCCTTGGAATCCCATGGAGCTTTTCGGCCGCACAGCGCCGCTGGAGATCGAGGTTGGCAGCGGTAAAGGCTTGTTTCTTCAGAACGCCGCCGAGAATTTTCCCGAGCACAATTTTCTGGGAATCGAAGTCGCGCACAAATATGCCCGCTTCACGGGCGCACGTTTGGCAAAACGTGGTCTCGACAATGCGATTGCCGTGCAAGGGGATGGCCTGCGACTTTTTCGGGAAATGATTCCCGAGAATTCACTTGCCGCGGTGCATGTATACTTTCCCGACCCTTGGTGGAAGAAACGTCATCACAAACGCCGCGTGCTCAACGAAGCATTTCTCGCCGACGTGTATCGCACGCTTGCCGCTGAGGGACGGCTGCATTTTTGGACCGACGTGAAGGAATATTTCGATGCAACGCTGGAATTGATCGCCGCCACGACCCGATTCGTCGGACCGCTTGCCGTACCGGAAAAGGAGCCCGAGCATGCCCTCGATTTTCGCACTCACTTCGAGCGTCGCACGCGGTTAAAGGAGGAGCCCGTTTATCGCTCCGAGTTCGTCAAGAAATAACGCCATCCGTGACTAACCGGGGGCGACTTCATACGTTCGCCCGGTGTCCGGGCCTCCACGCTCGGTATTCTCTAGCGCGATGTCGTAAAGTTGCTGGCCGCATGACGTGGGATATTCGCCGGTGATACAGGCACGGCATAATTGGTTGGCTGGCTTGGCTACCGCACGGGCGATTGACTCGACGGGCAGAAACCGCAATGAATCAGCCCCCAAATCAGCGGCCATTGCGGAGAACATTTGCTCACTATTTTGACCAGCCTTACGGAATGGCGGGGCAAACAATTCTCCGATTGTCGACATATCGATACCATAGAAACAGGGCGCGATAATTGGCGGACAAGCCACGCGAACGTGAATCTCACGGGCACCACCCACTTCGCGGATTTTGGAAATCAAGACCCGCATGGTGGTAGAACGCACGATCGAGTCTTCCACCAAAATTACCCGTTTACCGGCGAGTACCTCGGGGAGCGGCGTGTACTTGACCGAGGCCTTGGCCACGCGATCGCCGCTTCCTTCAATGAACGTGCGCCCCGAATAGCGGTTGCGGATCAGGCCCTCGACGCTGGGAATGCCAAGTTGAAACGCCATCGAATCCGCCGCTGCCTTGCTCGTGTCGGGGACGGGAACCACCACCGTGTCTTCGTCCAGCGGTAAATCCTCCAAGCGGGCCAATTCTTCACCCAGAGCTTTGCGTGCTAAATAGACGCTGCGATTGTCGAGGGTGCTGGCGACGTTGGAAAAGTAAATCCACTCGAAAAAACAATGTGCTCGCCGGGTATCTTCGGCGAAGCGTTCTATTTCAATGCCGCGCTCGGAAATCGTGATTGCCTCGCCCGGCTCGAGCGGATGAACCGACTCGGCGGAGAATCCCAAATTCACCAACGCTACGCTTTCACTCGCCGCGGCGAACAGTGGCCCCTCGATCGCGTAGCACATCGGCTTCACGCCCAGGGGGTCGCGAGCCACGAACATTTCGCCTTGCGCATTCAAGAGTGCTAGGCTGTAGGCCCCATCAAGCCGCGTCGCTAGATTCCGCATCACTTCGATCAGCGGCAAGCGGCTGTCGCCGGACAACTCGCGGCTGATTTCATGCATGATGATTTCGGTATCGGTCGCGCGGGCTAAGTGGTAATCATCCTCGGCGAGAAGCTTATCGCGAAGTTGTGCGTAGTTTGCCAATTGGCCATTGAACGCGAAGCTGAACCACTTGTGTTTTTGCAGATGATGCCTTTCGAACGGTTGGGCGAAACTGGAATCGTCGCCACCACAGGTGGCGTAACGGACGTGGCCAATCGCCGCGCGGCCTGCGTACTCGCGCATCAGACTTTCGGCTTTGCCACGATGATGGAGTCGAAATGCTTCGTTGACTGGACCCAACTTTCGGTAAGTGTCGATTAGTTGATTGCGGTAGGGATTGAACGTCGTCATCCCCGCGGAAAGCTGACCGCGGTTCTGAATATCAAGGAGCATCCGCGGCATGAGCCGCGAAACTTCCTCGGGTCCTTGAGGGGGACACAGCGGGCTGACTTCATGGCCCGGTAGATGGTAAATGGCCGCGACGCCGCACTCGTGGTGTAATTCGCTCATAAAGAAAGGCCTGCGGCCGATGGGTGTGGGGGGGAATCCGTTCGCAGCACTGAATTCTACGTCCCCGATGGCGATCCCTCAACCGGAGGGAGTTTGATTGTCTGTGTGGCCGGAACAGGCTATCCTTAAGAATATGGAGTTTGAGTGGGACCCTCAAAAAGCGGCAACCAACCTTGCCAAACACGGCATTTCGTTTTCCGCGGCTGCTACGGTCTTTGGCGATCCACGAGCCATCACCTACTTTGATCCAGATCATTCTAGGACAGAAGATCGCTATTTGACGTTTGGTACGACAACTCAAGGCAATTACGTTGTCGTGGTTTACACCGACCGGGACGATAAGACACGACTTGTTACTGCTCGGCGTATGACGAGCCGGGAAAAAACTCAATATGAGCAGCAACGAAATTAGCGAATCCAATGACATGCGGGAGGAATACGACCTGACCCAACTGGGTGAAGGTGTGCGCGGAAAGTACTATGAACGCTATCAAGCTGGTACTAACTTGGCACTTCTGGCGCCTGAAGTGCGGGTGGCCTTCCCAACCGACGAAGCTGTCAACGCAGCGCTAAGATCAATCATGCGGGGAAAGTAGAAACGTCACCAAGTCGCGTAAGTCCTCAACAGAGAGACTCTTCTCCAATCCCGCAGGCATGATCGAAGTTTTCGACGCCTGTCGATGTGTGATCGATTCACTTTTGAGGTAAAACGTGTTACCACTCGTGTCGGCATAGGGTTCGATGCCGTCGTCACCCCCCTTGGCGAGGCGCTGGCCGACGTGCGTTTTGCCGTCGTCGGTAACGAGAATCCACGATTCATAATGGGGCGCGACTTCCCGGCTCGGGTCGAGAATCGAAGTTAATAATCGTTCACGCGAATTTGCTTCACTGATATTAGTAAGATCGGGCCCTACGTTACCGCCGCGCCCGCCGTGGCGGTGGCATGCACTGCAGCGCGGGCCCACAGGGCTGAAAAACAACCGCCGGCCCGCCGCGACGTCGCTGGGCTCGGCCAATAGTTTCATCCATGCCTCGACATCCCCCGCTGCCGGCTTGTCTTCCAATGGCACATCGCTGGGATTGCTGAGCCGGAGGAATCGCTTGGATTCTTTCTGGAGGATTTCATGATCTCCAGCAGAAAATTCCGCAAACAATTCACGATATTCCTCCGGCTTAGCGGCCAAACCCGCGAGGGCTTCCACGCGAACTTTCTCGCTCTGGGAATCATCTCGAACGATTTCCACGAGTCGAGGGAAGCGGTCATCGGCCGTACGCTCGGCAATCGCCCGAACTGCCGCAATCTGCAGCGGTTCAAAGTTTGCGTGGAGATATTCGTTTAAGAGATCGAGCGTGAGATCCTTGTAGTCCGCTGACATAAGATTCAGCGCGAGCGCCTTGCTTTCGGCACTTCGCCGGGGATTGCGAAGTTCGCGGGCCAACAAGCCGTCGGCGATCCCGCTGTGGCGTTGTTCGGGGGAGCGACTCAACCAATCAACCGCCGCCAGCACCGCGAGATAATGTCGTTCACTTGCCGGTGGAACTTCCAAAAGTTTTTCCACTTGTGGACGCAGTTCCTTCATGTGCTCCTCGGCGATCCAGCGCACGGCAAACAATCGCACGTCAGGATCGGAATCCGCCAGAGCAGTTCTCAAAATATCAATCAGCTCATGTCGCGGCGTTTTCTTCCCCCACCGCAAGGCATGCAATTGCATCAACCCGGCCGGTCTCCCCGCTTGCGGTTTCGCGGTGAACGGCGCCAACTCGGTTCTCATTTCGTGGGGCAATTCCAACCGCCAAATGCGCCCTTTGCCATGCACGGGGTAACTCCGATCGACCCAATCGGCGAACCACAGCGATCCATCGGGAGCGACGGCCATTCCCGTCGGTCGAAAATCGGCGTCCCCTTGAACGACGATGGTTCGTTCCGCAGCGTACGTGCCATTCTCTTGCGGCGTGAGTCGGTAGCGCTCGATCCGATAGTCACCCCAACTCGTGACCCACAAGTAACCGCGGTGGAACAGCACCGCCGTGGGTGCTTCGCCCGTTCCGCAAACCATGGGAAGCGTGCCGGGGAGTTCACCGTTCCAGGCCTGCAGCGGATGCACCCCTGCCCTGCCGTACTCGAAGCGAAAGCCGTAATCTCCCGATTGCAATGCCTGAATCAGCCGACAAGGCGGGCTGGCGTCGGGATCGTTGTCGACGCAGAATAATTCTCCGTTGGCGACACAAAGTGAAAACGGATTCCAAAATCCCTCGGCGTAGCGCTGCAAGTCGGAGCCGTCAATTTGGCACTTGTAAATTGTTCCCACCCCGCCGGTGTTTTTTATCGACTTCTCGTCGCTACCAATCAGATCGTATTCCACGCCGAAATTCTCCCCCACCCCAAGAAAAAGCTTGTCGTCGTCGATAACGATGCCGCTCAGCGCGTTATGCGGATAATCGATCGTGGTCTTAAGTTCGACGATTTTCTCATTCACGTCGGCCTCGCCGTTCCCATCGGTATCGCGCAAAAGATGCACGTCGCTGCGGGTGACCAAGTAGACTGCGCCATCGGGTCGCACGGTCACGTTCATCGCGTGGCGGAAACCTTCGGCAAACGTGCTCCAACGGTCGAGCTTGCCGTCGCCGTTGGAATCGCTCAGCATCCGCAGGCGGTCACTCTTGGGCCCCTCGTAGTCATCCGTGCGTTGGTGCGTGTGCGACTCCACGACCAACAATCGTCCCGCCCCGTCAAACGCCATTCCCACGGGAGTGACAATCTCTGGTTCACGGGCAATTTGTTCGAGTTGGTAACCTTCAATCAAAACCCGCGGTGGGGCAGCCCAACACGAGGTGTCACCAATAAACAACAGCAGCAATGGGGTGATCCATTTTGAAAAAGACATCGATCCGCCGCTCATTGTTTAGTCGCCAAAGTTTGGTGCACGCATTGGGCGATTTCGGAAAATGCCGCCAGAAATCGCGACTCCTCGCCGTCTTTGCCCATGAGCACAATGATGTAAGGACGCTCGGGGAGCTCCACCAGCGCCCATTCCGTGGCAACCCGGTGAATCGCGCCGGGCTTGCCCACCACGGGAATCTCGGGAGGAACTGCTTTGCGAATGGCCGACGATTTCGGCTTGCGTAGAATAGCAAGCGCCTCGTCGCTGATTTTGCGATTCAAGAATTTTCTCTGGACGAGCATTTGCATGATGCGGGCCCCCTCCGCGGGCGTTGAGACATTCTCTTCACCTCGCGCGCTGGCCGCGGTGTCCATCATGCCTCGCCGCAACCGAGTCTGGGGGCAGCCGAGTGAATCCATCAGTCGATTGACTTCCGCCATGCCGACGAGGTCTATCAACAAGTTGGTTGCCGTGTTGTCGCTCAGCACAATCATCAGCGTGCAAAGGTCGCCCGTGCTAATCTGCGATTCGCCATCCAGAAATTCTGAGAGAATCCCAGTACCGTCGACTTGGTTTTGTTTCGTAATGCGGTGCAGCTGTTCCCAAGCGATCTTGCCGGCCTCGCGTTGGGCGAGCACCGCGAGCAGAATGGGAATCTTGATCGCACTCGCTTGAGCAAATGCGTCGTCGGCGTTCCGCGAAAAAAGCGTCTCGCCCTCAGCAGTCATCACATGACAGCCAAGAGTGCCCGGCACGCCCTCTGCGATTTGTTCCAAGCGTTCGGCAATGGACGACGTGGGCACGTTACGCCGAGGCCTCAACCGAATGGGCTTGTAAGTCTTCGAGATCGACAAACTCGAGCGTCGAGATGTGCGTCGACTCCAACACCACGGCCGGGGCCATACCGGACTCGAGGGCTTCTTTCCACCGAGGGGCACACAGGCACCAACGGTCGCCCGGCAACAAGCCCGGAAAATCATACATGGGGTTGGGCGTGCTCAAATCGTTCCCCGCCGCCTTCGAAAACGATAAAAAATCCTCGGAGACCTGTACGCACACGGTGTGCAGTCCCAAGTCGTCACGGCCGGTGCGGCAACAGCCGTCGCGGTAAAAACCGGTTACCGGATTGAGCGAACAAGACTGCAACTCGGTGCCGAGGACATTTTTGGGCTGGTGCATGGTGGTCGACCTTATGGCGGAGCGAATGAACGCAGTTGCGGAGCGACGGGGTAGAGCGATTTTCTTCCGTCAATTTAATCACACATGGCCATCAAAGCCAGCCGCCCCATTCCTTTTGTTGCCCAGGCGATTATTATGAGGCTCCTAAAAGTGCCTTCTAATTTTTCCGAAATCGAGTTATGTCACTACTTACGCGTAAATTAATGACCGTCGCCGAGGCCATTCCCTACGGCGTTTCCTACGCCTGGCTCAACTATCAAATTCGCTCACCCACGCCGCTTGATGAAGAAAAAATCTGGGCGGAAATCACGGGCCCCATTCCCCCCACGATTCAGTTTGTCCGCGATCATTGGCCGCTGCGCCCTTTGCGCTGGGCGTTGCTCCATGCCAAGATGAAACAAGATCACGTGTTGGGGATTTCCGCGCATTACGACGTGTCGAACAAATTTTACGAGCTCTTCCTCGACAAGAAATACATGTTCTACACCTGCGCTGATTTTCTGCGGGGTGGGGATGAAACCATCGAGGAAGCCCAGCAAAACAAGGCGGACTTTATCCTGCGGCTCATCGATCCCCAGCCCGGTGAGAAAATCTTGGAACTTGGTTGCTGCTGGGGGGCCATGCTCAAGCGGATCTACGAACATACTGGCGACAAACAAAACCTCTACGGATCGACACTTTCAAATGAACAAGTCTCCTACA
>JBGTEU010000201.1:0-2181 GCA_041747595.1 Bythopirellula sp. | reverse complement strand
AAAGTTCGCTTTGGTACTGGCGGAATTCTTGAAGGGCATCTTCCAGGCTCGTGCCGTTGAGATTCCCACCCCATCGAATGTCGATAAAGGCGTTGAAGGCGTCACGATCAGTGGTAGGACCCGTACTCATATTTTGGTAATCCTTAATATGCCAAAGAAGGAGCTTCGTCGCTAAAAGGTAAGAGTCCTAGTCTTGGCGGTATCAAGTAACTTTTCGAGTTGTTCGCGTTTGACCGAAGGAAACTGCTCTAAAAAGTAGTCAATACTGCGACCGCGCTTGAGATAGTCAAAGAGGGATTCTATGGGGACTCGCGTGCCCAAGAATACGAGCGTACCTCCTAAGATCTCGGGATCGATATTTACGACGCTGCTCATAGCCTTATTCTAGGTTAAACCAGGTCCAAAAAAAAGCTTTTCGCTAGCACACCCACTCGATCTAGGCTCATTTGGTCGTGGGGCTTAGAATCGCGGCGCTTTGCGTACTTCTGCGTGGCTCGATGCCCCGCACTCCTTTCTTCGTCAAGACCGCCATGGCCAAGCGACGCTCTCCCTCCAAATCCGTGTTCGATCCAAGCGAAGAGCGGCCGCGTCGCCAGCGCCGCTTCTTGCGCCGTCTGATTGTGCTTGGCTTGTTGTGCGTCGGAGTCGTTGCCGTGGCACCGACGATGATCGCCAAGTCGCCTCTCCGCGACACGCTCTTAAATTGGCAAATGCCGGTGGGAGGTTGGCGGATCGATTGCGGCGAGGCCGCGCTTTCTTGGATCGGTTCGCAATCGCTCACCAACGTGGCGATTGTCGATCCCGCGGGCAATCCCCTCACGACGTTTGAATCGCTCACGGTGGAACGATCGCTGTTGGGCATGGCGATTCAACCGAACAATTTAGGAAAGGTGCGAATCGTTCGCCCCCTCGCTTATGTGGCCGTCCGACCCGACGGGAGCAACATCGAAGATTTTCTCGCGGCGCTCAGCAAACAGCAATTACCAACATCTGATTCCGAGAGCGCCGTCGCGAAAACACCTCGGTCTGTGAATCTTGAAATTGTCGAAGGCGGCTTGCGAGGGATTGATACCTCCAGCGGTGAGCAGTGGAGTGTCGAACAAATCAATCTCACGACAAATCTTGGTGCGGTCGACGGGACGGCCGTGGTCCTGACCCAGGCGGGCGAAGATGGCGGACGCGTGAAGTTTCGCGTCCTACCGACGGAAGAGGGCCAGCAACAACTCGATCTGTTGGCCGAAGGGTTACTGCTCGCACCGCTCCAACCGTGGCTGGCGCGAGTGGTCGGAGATTGCGAACTCGCGGGGACCACGTCGATCGATGCTCACGCCAGTTGGAGCCAAGACGCCGACGGCGAGTTGGCGGTCACGACTTGGGGCCGCGCGGAAACCGCCAATCTTGTTCTGGCGGGAGCCGTTTTGAAGGGAGATCAACTCCGCTGCGAGCGTTTGGCGATGCCTTGGAAGCTCGCCGTGGCCAACGGCCAGATCAATGCCGAAGAGTTCAATGTCGATTGCGAATGGGCCAAGCTCGATGCGCGGGGTTCGGTGGCCATTGCCGATTTGCAGCAAGTGAGCCTCGCGAACCTTCCGCGGCGCGAATTGCAGGTTTCGGGAAAACTGTCGCTCGCCCAACTCGCCAAAATGTTGCCCGCCACGCTGCAACTCCGAGAAGGGGTGAGCGTCGACTCCGGAGACGTGGAATTGCAAGCGAACAGCGGCAACCGCGACGGAAAATTCACTTGGACGGCCGACGTCTCGCTTGCCAATCTCAGCGGGGAAGATCGCGGCCGAAAGATCCAGTGGCAAGAACCGGTGAAGATCTCGGCGGCCTGGCTGGAAGCCCCCGCGGGTCCGCGACTTGACCGCCTGACTCTCGCTGCTCCGTTCGCCAGTGGCGATTTCACGACCACCGACAATCGCGTGCAGGGGGAATTCCAACTCGACCTGGCCCAGCTCTCGCAAGAACTTGGCCAGTTTGTCGATCTGCGGAAGATCGATTGCCGGGGGACTGCCAACGGCAAACTCTTGCTCACGTCCAGTGAAGGGGATGCCTTTGCGGCCGATGCCGAAGTCACACTTCGCGACCTGGTCGTTTCGCAGCAAAGCAAACCGTTGTGGGAAGAGCCGCAGCTCAACGTAAAGTTCCAAGGGGTCGGCAGCGCTAACCAGCTCAAACCGC
>JBGTEU010000200.1:0-3833 GCA_041747595.1 Bythopirellula sp. | reverse complement strand
ACTTTCGAGCGACGGCCCAACCCTTCGCTAGCGATAGCTTACGGCCACTGCAGCTTCGCCCAGAAGGGTCGCTGACGGTCGCCGCGGGTGCGGGTGTCCTCGAGCAGGATTTCCAGGCTCGGCTGCGTGTCGCCATTCACGCGATTGCCGTTAACGGTGACGCGAATCGGCTTGGAAAAGTCCACCAACTGGGGTTGCAGCCAGACGGTCGTTTGCGCGGCGGCTGTACGCACCGAGAGACGATTATTGTTGAGCACGCGACCTTCGACGACGGTAGGCCGCGCATTGCGGCGGGGCCAATCGGCGGGCGCGATCGTGCCAGGAAAACCAAGCCCCTCGATCCACCAGAAAAAATTATCCCAGTCTCGCATCGTGTTGCATTGGAAGTCTTTCGGCCATACTCGTTTGTGCCGGCCAAGCCAATCGAAAATCGCGAGTACTTCATCGTGATACGCCTCGTATCCACGGCCATGATATTCCACGATTGTCGCATCGAAGCGCTTTTGCAAGTACTTATTATAAGTGATCGCGTTCTCTTTCATTTTTGAACCGTCGAGTTCCCCAGCCACAAAGTACAGCGGCACGTAAGCGGCGTTTTCCCAATAGTGCTGAATGTATTTGTTTTCTGAATCGATTTTGGCCAGAAAAGGAATCGCACCAGCCCAGAGATCGGGATGCGATACCGCAAAGTCCCACGCGGCATCGCCCCCCGCACCGTGCCCTGAGAGAAAAACCCGATCGACGTCAATGTTAAAGCGACGGCAAGCATCGCGGAGCGAGGTCAGCACGGCTTCGTGTTCGCGCAACGAATATTCGTAGTCGTACTGCCGGGGCTTGAGCCACTCGACGGCTAGGGTGATGTATCCGTGCCGCATCGCCTGTCCTTGTCGAGGGCCGGTTGGTTTCCCCTCCTGATCACGAGATTGCATCCCGGCCCAATACTCGAGTTCCTGTTCCGGCGTGTTGTACGCTCCATTCAAAACGACCAGCGTCGGATAGCGGCGGTACGGATCGTATTCTGGCGGCAACTGCACCACGTAACGAAAGTTGCCACTTTCGGTCTGGCCGGGGGCGGTCAGCTCAAACGCACCGTGGCCGAGCTCTGCTTCTTTGGGAATCGACCAGGGCGGGGTAAGTTGTGCAAGAATCTGCGCCACCCGTGCGACGCTCAAGCCTTCAACGCTGCGAATCGAGTCCAGCATCGTGGCCCGCTTGTGAGCTTGTGGCTCATTGAGATAATTGCGTACCACGTCACGCACCGTTACAAGCGGCACAGCAACTCCGAAATCTTGGATCGCTTCGCCGGGCCCCAACAACCAGCCCGAGATCGCGAGAGCAATTTTTTGCTCAGCGGTGAGACTCGGATCGTCTATCAACTGCGTGAACGACAACAACCGCTCCACGTTGTTGAAATTGAGGTTTTTCACAATTTCGTCGATGATCGGTTTAACCAAAGCACGCGTGTCGTTGGTCGCGAGTTGGTCGTACTGCGACTTCACGCTTGCCGCCAGGACTTCGAGACCCGTTGTTTCGGCCCTGTAGTTGGCAAGCGCCTCGCGGATTTGCTGCAATGTGTCGCCGGGGACATCCTCGGTGGGAAATCCTTCGAGCAATTTGCCCACCAGCTGGTGCTGCCCCGCCTCGCGGCGCAGTTGAATTTCCTTGAGTACCCGCCGGGCACCCATTTGCCGAATCTGCTTCGCCTCGGCCTGCAAACCCTGTTTCTCGGGAAACGCCTTCATGATCGCCAGGAGCTCCGCATTGGCTTCGCCGTAGCGTTCGCCCTGCAAATAGAATCGCACGACTTCGAGCCAATCCTGGGGATTCTCGTGCGAGACAGCTTTCGCCAGGATCTGCGAAAGCGTGTCCCGCGGAATCGAGCTCGTGGCAATTCGCATGTCCCACACTAGGGAACGCTGCGGTCCCAGCAGGCCTTCGACCTTCGCGTAATTCGGCGTCAATTCGGTAATGCCCTGCACGACGGCAAGCGAACCGCCGCGAGTTTGCATTTCGTAAATTCGCCGCCCAAACTCGTCGAACGGCGTGATGCGGATGCTGGGACCAACGCTTGCCAGGGTGTTGCCCGATTTGGCAACCTTTTGCCAGAGCTTAATCTTCACCAAGTTTTTCGGGGCACCGTCGATAATTGCCGCGACGTTGACGCGAGGCACGAAGACCCGGCGGAGATCGTCGTCGATGAGCAGAATCGGCGTCGCAGGGGCATCTTTATCTTCCGCAGCAGGCGGAGCCACGGGGGCATCGGCCACCCCCGTCATGAGCAGAAATTTTCCCTCGTAAATGCGGCCGTCCTTCATTTGAATCCTCTGGGCCACGGCGGAATCGCCGCAGAAAACCAACGACAGAAATACGCAGACCAGGGCCGAAGAGAATCGCACTTTGAATCTTGGCTTCATATCGCGTATTTCTGTCCCAACTCAGAGGAAATTCTCCAGGAGGGAGCAGCGGAAGCAGAGAATCTCCATCTCTCCGCTTCCGCTGCTCCCTCCTGTAGATTCATTCTGTCCCGGTGTTCGAGAGAGTCAATTTCCATTTCTGAGCAATCGAGTGCAAACAACCGTGAATTCGTGGCAATCACGCATATTGACAGTCGGCAACCACAACCGGGAAAATACCGATCCGACGCCGACTTTGCCGGTTGGGTGGAATGCGCTGACCGGCCCGCACCTTGAGACTCCAACGTGAATTTGCGCATCGCACTAAAAACCCTGCTCGTGCTTGTCCTGGGTCTGCCGATCCTGTCGGTGGTCCTCCTCTGGGTTGGCGGACTGTTGGCGGCTATGGGTGACGCCGGCGCGGCAAATGTTCTTGGGCACATCAACACCGCCGCACGCGTGCTCTGGCTCGTCTCGCTGGTGGGCATCGTGGTCGTGATGGCCATCGAATCGCTCGACCGCTTTCGCGAGGAATAATCCGCGGTTTTTCCGGCTCTGACGCGGCAGTTTCGCCCCATTGCCGTTGCTCCCCGCGTGCGCGACAATACCCGGCATGTCAGACCTCATGCGCGAAAGCCTGTTGCACGACCCTATCCACGGTTACATCCCCTTTATGACCATCGTGGATGATGGCGAGACCTCGGAGCGCACCCTCCTCGATCACCCCTGGCTGCAACGTTTGCGGCAGATTCATCAATTGCAAACCGCCTGGTGGGTTTATCCGTCGGCCGAGCACACGCGGTTTCAGCACGTCGTGGGCGCTATGCACATGGCAAGCCGCGTCGTGGAGTCCTTGTATCCCAGTCTACAGACGGTTTGCCCCGACGTACCGTCTCGCGGTTACATTGAGTGCCTGTGCCGGCTGGCAGCTTTGTTGCACGACGTGGGGCACGGACCGTTCGGGCATTTTTTTGATGCCCATTTCTTGCGCGATTATGGTCTAACTCACGAAACGCTTGGCGCGCACATCATCCGCTTTGAACTGGGGCCCCTGCTGCGAAACGTGCGGACCTGCCCCAACAGTAAATTGGCCCCCGACGAAGCCATCGATCCCGAGCAAATCGCTTGGCTGATCACTCGTCCCACCGATCACGACTCCGCCGACAAACCACGCTGGCTCGTGATGCTGCGAAGTCTGTTTTGCGGGCTGTACACCGTCGACAATATGGATTTCGTGCTCCGCGACGCGTACATGTCGGGTTACAGCACGCGGGTCTACGATTTGGAACGGCTGCTGCGCTACACGTTTTTCAGTGAGCAGGGGCTCACGATCCACGCACGCGGCATCAATGCCTTGATTCGTTTCCGACAAGCCCGCAGCGAATTGTTTCGCGCTGTTTATTTCCATCGCACGGTGCGGGCGATCGACAAAACGCTCGA
>JBGTEU010000199.1:0-7212 GCA_041747595.1 Bythopirellula sp. | reverse complement strand
CATCCATCCCACCCCTCCCCTAACCCCTCCCCAGAGTACTGGGGGAGGGGGATTTTGAAACTGCTTTACGAGAATGATGACTAAAGATACCAACTTGACATTCGATATGCCCACAACCGGACCCCTCGTGGATCGCCTGGGCCGCGTCCACACAAGCCTGCGGGTGAGCGTGACCGATCGCTGCAACATCCGCTGCTTCTATTGCATGCCGGCGGAGAACGTCGTGTTTCGTTCGCGTGAGGAACTTCTCACGTTCGAGGAAATCGAACGCTTTGTGCGTGTCGGCGTGTCGCTTGGAATTCGCGAACTGCGGCTCACGGGAGGCGAACCGCTCGTGCGGAGTGATTTGCCGGTACTCGTGGAGCGCCTCGCCGCGATTGCCGGCGTTGAAGATTTGGCGATGACCACTAACGGCATATTGCTCACCGAGCAGGCCGCCGCATTGAAAGCCGCGGGATTGCGCCGTTTGAACGTGAGCCTCGACGCGCTCTCCGAAGCAACCTTCCAAAAGATTTCCCGCCGGACGGGTTTGCAGCGGGTGCTCGACGGCATCTTTGCCGCCCGGCAAGCGGGGTTTGAAAACATTCGACTCAACGCCGTGGCGATTCGCGGACTCACGGAACAGGAAATCGTGCCGCTCGCCGAATTCGCGCGGACCCACGGTTTTGAACTGCGGTTTATCGAATTCATGCCGCTCGACGCCGACAATCACTGGGAACAAAACCAGGTGCTCACCTGCGACGAAATCCGGCAGATGCTCGAAGCGGCGTTTTGCCCGCTCGTGCCGAGCAAGCGCAGCGACCTGAGCCAACCCGCCATGGATTTTCATTTTTCCGATGGTCGTGGCGCGATCGGATTCATCAACCCCGTGAGCCATCCCTTCTGCGGCGATTGCAACCGTTTGCGGCTCACCGCCGAAGGACAGATTCGAAATTGCCTGTTCTCGACCGTGGAATGGGACGCCCGGAAAATCATGCGAGCCGGGGGCACCGATGACGAACTGAGCGAATTGATTCGTGACTGCGTCTGGAACAAGCAGCCGGCTCACGGCGTGGGAGAAGCGGATTTCGTAAAACCCGCGCGGGCGATGTACCAGATTGGTGGTTAGAAGATCGCGTAACCACGAATAGCACAAATGGCACGAATAAATTCATTCGTGTTATTTGTATGATTCGTGGTAGCAAAAATTACCTATGAAACAAATGCGCATTTATCTCGACAACGCCGCCACGAGTTGGCCGAAACCGCTGAAGGTTTACGATGCCGTCGATCGCTACCAACGTGAAGTTGGTGCGGCGAATGGACGTGGCCATAGTCGAGCGGCGGAAGAAGTGATGCGCCTGGTTGCCCGGACTCGTTGGGAAGTGTCCGATTTGCTGTGCATGGATGAACCCAAACGAGTGATTTTCACCAACAGCGGCACCGATTCGCTCAACACCGCGATCTTGGGGCTCGTGCGCCCTGGCGATCACGTCGTGACAACCGTGTGCGAGCACAATTCGGTCCTCAGGCCGCTGCGATATTTGTCCGACGAAGCCAATGTTGCCATCACGTATGTTGCGTGCGACGGCGAGGGTTTTGTCTCGCCAGATGACGTGCGGCGAGCGCTCAAGCCCAACACGCGGCTGGTGGCCGTGGTACATGGTTCGAACGTCACCGGCGCGATCCAGCCGATTGCGGAGATCGGGCGAATCGCTCGCGAGCACGGCGCCTACTATTTGGTCGACGCCGCCCAAACGCTCGGCGAAGTGCCGATCACAATGGCCGACTGCCATGCGGACTTAATCGCCGCACCGGGACACAAAGGTTTGCTCGGCCCTCTCGGCACGGGACTACTTTGTCTCTCGAAGCGAGTGGCCAACAAAATGCGGCCCTTGCGGTTCGGCGGCACGGGGACATCCAGCGAAGATGACCGACAGCCTGCGGATTTTCCCCACAAATACGAGGCGGGAAATTTGAATGTTCCCGGCTTGGTGGGGCTCGCGGCCGCGGTGGATTTTTTGCGCGAACGGGGAGTCGCAAGCCTTGAGCAACACCACCAGCAACTTGCCGCGCGACTGATTGAAGGTCTTGAGAATATCTCAGGAGTAAGGATATACGGACCTCGGAACGCAAAATCACGCACGAGTGTGGTCAGTTTCACCGTCGCAGGTTATGATCCACAGGAACTCGCGGCGGTTCTCGAAATGTCGACGGGAGTCGAAAGCCGAGCCGGGATGCATTGTGCTCCGCGAATGCATGCGGCGCTTGGTACACTTAGTGGCGGCACGATTCGGTTAAGTCCGGGTTGGGCGACAACCCCCGAAGAAATTGATTTTGCCCTCGTCGCCATCGCCCAAGCGGCGGCACATGCTGCCAAGTAACCTCAGTTTGTTCATGGACGATTCCCTATGGCGAAGGCTACGAAAAAAGAAGTCGCTCCCGCGGAACCTTGGTACAAGGACGGCTTGAAATTCAAATGCACAGGCTGCGGCGATTGCTGCACGGGCGCCCCCGGCTATGTGTGGGTCAATCAAGCAGAGATCGACGCACTGGCCGAGCGACTCGGCATGAAGTCGGCGGCCTTCGAGAAGAAGTACGTCCGCAAGATCGGCGTGCGGCGGAGTTTGGTGGAGTACAAGAACGGCGATTGCGTGTTCTTCGATGGCGAGACCCGCAAATGCACGGTTTACGAACAACGCCCCCGCCAATGCCGCACCTGGCCATTCTGGAATTCCAACCTCCGCTCGCCGGAAACTTGGGCGGAAACGTGCGAATCGTGCCCCGGCAGCGGCAAGGGCAAGCTCTATCAACTCTCCCAGATCCAAGAGCAGGCCGCCGTCTTTAATGTCTGAATCTACCGTTTAACAGTCTCAAAGTGTCATCCCGAAGGAGGCTTGCTCCGCCCCCGTCGGAAGGGATCTGGTTTGCCGTACGATCTAGGATGGAGAACGTGCAAGGTCGGAACCAGATTCCTCAGTTGCTGAGGCTCCCTCGGAATGACATCTACTAGAAGCGTCTTGGGAATCTGTAGGGGTTAGTTCAAGATTTCCGCGCGGGAGGTCGATCTTTGGCAGTGGCGCCCCAGAGACAAGCCGGCTTGGGTTATTTCAAGCTGGGGGAGATAGGCTAAAAGGCGTCAGGGCCTATTTTCCTTCGTTCTTTGACAATTTGATCTACTTCTGACTGGATTTTGGGACTTTTTAGCGAGTCCCGCGTCCGTCGTAAGTTCTTTGACCATTTCCCATTACCTTGACACTAACTCTTGCGCCAATTACACTTGGAGCAAGCGGACAAAAACCGCTTGGGACAGTTATCTCATCTGGCGAAAGCAATTAGGCCTCTCAACGTTTGATATGTTAGGGGCATCGTACAGGGGACTCGTCGTGACCAAAAAAGAGATCGTAAAGACCATTTCCGAGGAAATCGGTCTCACGCAGTTGAAGACGAAGGAGATCGTCCAGAAAACGTTCGATGCTATCGTCGAAACCCTCGTCGAAGAAAAGCGGATCGAACTGCGGAACTTCGGCGTTTTTGAGGTCAAACGGCGGGCGGCTCGCAAGGCACGCAATCCCCGCACGGGTGAGAAAGTCTTTGTCCCAGAAAAGTTTGTGGTGACTTTCAAGCCGGGCAAGGAAATGGAAGAACGGGTCCACGAGCTCGAACGCCGAGCCAACGAGGCGGCCGCTGCGGCCCATCTGGCTACGGTTGAACCGACCGTCGCACCTCCGCTACCAAATCACGAAAGCTATTCTCCGCCAACAAGTTACGAATAAATCACACGGATTCTTGACCCGTATTTCTGGCTCGCAGGTGGCTTTTGAACCGTCGACCCACGGTGTTACGGCCAACACCCCCGACCAAGCGAGCACTCTCCGATCAAAAACCAGAATAGTGAGCGATTCTGCTCTCGGCGCAGAAATGCCCGCTCGCTATTCTCCGCCGACTTTTCTACCAGACGGTTGCTCTCGCGCGGGAACGCGATGAGCGAACGTCAAATGCTTGTCTTATCGTTTCAGACTTTTTTGCGGGACCGGCAGAACACTCGCGCTCAGTGAGCGCGGGGAATATGCCAATTGATGAAGCTTTGCCTGGCTCTGTGCGCCGCGGGCCGAGCTTCGAATGCTCAAGGAGGAGCTGCGCCAATGCGTAAATGGCTCTTAACACTGGTGACTGTCTGCGCGCTGGCCGGTAACACCGGCTGCCTGCTGCCGATTTATTCGGCGGATCCGGCACGGCGTGCCCAGCAGTTGATTTACACATCCGAAAACCTGCGTGCCATTCTCGACGAGTGGGAGCGCATTTGGTTCTTGGATCAACCGTCGCACCTGACGCCCCATAGCGTACACGGCGGCATTATTTAAACACGCTCACCGTACCACAAACAAGTGGCTGAGGGGCTGCGCTACCGGTTCGCGCACGACTGGACGCAGCCCTGCTGGTTTAATTGGGAGAAGCGCGTTATCAAGCGAAAGTTGTGTGATGCCCGCCATCGCGTGTACATTGGCAGCAGTAGAATATCGCCAATTCACGTGTCTGATAGCTCACAATGCCCGAAACTCCTCCCGTTTTGCCTGCTGCCGATTCTCTTCCGGCGATCGATTTGCGCGTCGAGCTGGGGCGCTTGAAACTTGCGAATCCGATTCTTGTTGCGTCGGGCACCTTTGGTTACGCCCGCGAAATGACGGGGCTTGTTGATCTAGCAAAGTTGGGCGGAATCGTCCCCAAGACCATCACCAAGCTGCCCCGCAAGGGAAATGCCCCCTGGCGTACCATTGAAACCCCCGCGGGGATGCTCAATTCGATTGGGCTCGACAATGATGGAATCGACGCATTCGTCGCGCATCACTTGCCCTATCTCGGCCAGCAGCGAACCGCGATCATCGTGAGCATTGCGGGGCGCACTCACGAGGAATTCGTCGAGATGGCTGCGCAGTTATCGCCCCATCGAGAAGTCGCCGCGGTGGAGCTCAATATTTCCTGTCCCAACGTGAGTGGCGGGGTCGATTTCGGCACCGACGCCCAGATGTGCGAACAGGTCGTCGCTGCCTGCCGCGAGAATTGCGTCCATCCGATCATTGCCAAACTCACGCCGAACGTCACCAGCATAGCCGACATGGCGAAAGCCGCGGCAGCGGGCGGAGCCGACGCGATTTCGCTGATTAACACTTGCCAGGGGATGGCGATCGACTGGCGGCGTCGCCGACCGATGCTCGGCAACATTATCGGCGGGCTCAGCGGGCCGGCAATCAAGCCGATTGCGTTGCGGGCCGTGTACCAAGCCGCCCGGGCGGTGGATACGCCAATTATCGGCATCGGCGGGATCGCCAATTGCGACGACGTGATGGAATTCTTCGTGGCCGGGGCGACGGCGGTACAATTGGGGACCGTGAACTTCTACAATCCAACGGCGTCCGTGCAGGTGCTCGACGAGCTGCCGACGGCGCTGTCGGAACTCGGCGCGGTAAGCGTGCGAGGGATCGTGGGTACGCTACAAACAAATTCCTAGCCGCAGGCGGTAGCCGGCGGTAACACTTGTGCAACCGCCGGCTACCGCCTGCGGCTAGAACTAAAAACATAACTTTAACAAACCACTGACCAATTCATGCGCGTTCTTAGCGGAATCCAACCGACCGGCCGGCCTCATTGGGGCAATTATTTTGGGGCCATCGTTCAATACATCGCCCTGCAAGACGCTGAGCAGGCGTACTACTTTATTGCGAACTTGCATGCGCTCACCACGGTCCGCGATCAGGCGTTGCTTAAACAGTATTCGCTCGACGCAGCGATGGATTTGCTGGCCTTGGGGCTCGATCCCAACAAGGCGGTGCTCTTCGTTCAATCCGACATCCCCGAGGTCAGCGAGCTCTGTTGGATCTTGCTCACCGGAACACCGATGGGTCTGCTCGAACGTTGTCACGCGTTCAAAGACAAGAAGGCCAAAGGGCTCACTGCCGACGTGGGATTATTCACCTACCCGGTACTGCAAGCCGCCGACATCTTGGCTTACGACAGCGACACGGTGCCAGTCGGTGAAGACCAAGTGCAGCACATCGAGGTCGCTCGCGACATTGCCGGCAGCTTCAACCATCAATTCGGCGAAGTCTTTGTGCTCCCCAAGGCGAAGGTGCTCGATAGCTCGGCTCGCGTGCCGGGGACCGACGGCGAGAAGATGTCGAAGAGCTACAATAACACGCTGGCCGTGTTTGAAGATGCTAAAGTGCAAAAAAAACAGATCATGCGGATCGCGACTGATTCGCGTCCCATGGATGAGCCCAAGGATCCCAACAGCGACGTGCTGTTCATGTTGTATTCGCTGGTGGCGAGCGATGCCGACCGCGAAGAAATGGCGGCGCTGTATCGCAAGGGGGGCTTCGGTTACGGCGACGTCAAGAAAAAACTGGCCGAAGCGGCGGAAGCGTTTTTTGCCGAGGCCCGCGCGCGGCGCTCCGATTGGGAAAAACGGCCTGATGACGTGCGAGAGATCCTCGCCACCGGTGCCGCGAAAGCACGGCAAAAAGCGGCGGAAGTGCTGGCCCGTGCGCAGAACGCCTGCGGGTTGAAGGGATATTGAAAAGGTTTTCGTGTAGACACAAAACGTCATCCCGAGAGAGCCTCGGTCCGCCGGAGGCGGAAAGGATCTAGCTTGAAGTATCCTAACGCATTGAGGACGTGTGAGATGGGAACCCAGATTCTTCAAGTCGTGAAACTCCTTTCAGAATGACCAATAGTTTCACGGCGCCCTTGGCGGTTCAAATCTTTGTGAGTAAAAGATGGCCCTACAGATTATTGGCATCGGCACCGACATCATCGAGTGTTTGCGGATTGCGCAGATGATCGACCGCCATGGCGAGCTTTTTATCCGCCGGGTTTATACCGAGCATGAAATCGAATACTGCTCGACCAAGAAGTCTTCGACCCAGCATTACGCGGGACGTTGGGCCGCCAAGGAAGCGGTGCTCAAGGCCCTCGGCACGGGGTGGCGAAAGGGAATCAGTTGGCGAGATATCGAAGTGCGCCACAAACATGGCGGAGCGCCGGTGATCGCCCTCTGCGGAGGAGCGCGCGAAGTCTTCGAACAAAGCGGCATCCGCACGATGCACATCAGCATCTCCCACTGCCGCAGCCATGCCACGGCCTACGCCGTTGCCGAGGGCTATGCTTCGGAAGAAGAGGAGTAAAGAATTCCTTCGGACCCGACTCTCATGGACTCCAAGGGGGCAAAATCGCCTC
>JBGTEU010000198.1:0-3098 GCA_041747595.1 Bythopirellula sp. | reverse complement strand
TCGAGCCCCTATTTGACGAATCAATTGGCTGCGTGAATGCCGAGGTGATGTCGACTTCCAGCGAAAACGAGTTTCTGGAATCGATGCTCGAATGGGAACGGGCCCCGATCAAACCAATCTCTCAGTGGTTCGACCCGGAATTGAGATTGCCGAACCCAGACTCGCTCGACGAGGGTCAACTTCACGATTTGCTGCACGACACGATCGAACGCTTGTTTGCGAAAAACATCGTGCTCGATTTCACCGAGCATCTCACCGATCAGCAGCTTTACTGCCTGATCTACCGCGACATTTTGCCCTCGTTTGAAAAACAGATCGAGCGCCGCAAGAACTATCTCCACTGGGATTGCGCCAACATGGGGGATGACCCCGAGATTTGGCTCCGCTATTACGCGAACGAAGAAGAACGGCAAGCCTGGGCGGCAGAAACCAACGGCTACCCACCCCAGATTGAAGACCCCCCCTATCCACGCGACTTGCCCCGCGCACCCCTCTAACAGCCGCTTGCGGCTTAGCGCCACGGCACAGCAGTTCAGGCCAAAGGCCATCGCTCACGAGCAACCCCGCGCGAGTAAGCCGCACCCCCGCCCCATCGTCGCTGAGCATCCCAAGTTGCACGAAGTGCTCGATTGTCTCCCCGGCTAGTTCGTCGAGATCGAATCCCGTGCGTGAAGTAAATTCGCCGCGGTCGACCCCTTCCAGTCTTCGCAAACCAAACACGAGCGATTCCCGTGCCCGCTGTTCGTGGCTCAAACATTCTTCTTCGGCCACCGGCGATTCTCCTTTTTGAACGCGGTCGAGATAGGTGGTCGTGCTGCGGTGGTTTGTTTGACGGTGGCCGTTGACGTAGCGAGCCGCCCCCGGTCCGGCGGCAAAGTAACCGCGCCCCGACCAATACGTTTCATTGTGCCGGCTGCGGCAACCAGGCCGCGCGAAGTTGGAAACCTCGTAATGCTCGAATCCCGCCGCGGCGAGTGTGTCAATCGCGGTGAGATACATGTCGCGTTCGAGTTCTTCGTCGATTTGCGAGAGCTCGCCGTGTTGCCGGCGATTCCAAAACTGCGTTCCTTGCTCGAAAGTGAGGCCATAGGTGGAGATATGATCGGGCGCGAGATCAATGGCTTGCCGCAAGTCGGCTTGCCACTCATCGAGCGTTTCGCCGGGCACGCCAAACATCAAATCGAGCGACACCCCCATAGCCGCTCGTCGGCTTAGCGCGATTGCGTTCTCAATATCCTCTGAATTGTGATTGCGCTCGAGCAGCTTCAATTTCTCGGCGTTAAAAGATTGGCTTCCCAGGCTCAGCCGATTCACGCCGCATTCGGCAAGCACGGCCAAACGTTCCGCATCGAGATCGCCCGGGTTGGCCTCGACGGTCCATTCGTAACCCTCCGCGAGCGGATGCCAATGAAGAGCCAGTTCACACAATCGCTTGAGCGGATTGGACGCAAGATACGTGGGGGTCCCACCCCCGAAATAGAGCGTGTCGATTTCACAAGGCTCGCCAAGCCAACTCAATTCCCTGGCCAGCGCGGCGAGCAGCGGTTCAACCAAATCATCCCGCCCCGCCACGACCGTGAAGTTACAGTAGCCGCAACGATGCACGCAAAAGGGAATGTGAATATACGCGGCACGCGGTGGGGGAAGTTCTTGCATGAAATAGCCGGATGGCAACGCCGTCCGGGCCCCGGTGAACGTGGCTCACCGGCTAAGGGAAGAATAATTTGCACGCGTAAACTCAACGGTCAAACAAATCTTTTCGCCCCATACTCGTTCAGAAAAAATCCTGTAGCTCGCGCGAGCCGCAGTTCCAAAGCGAAAAGTTTGGCTTGACCCGAAAATTCAGTGGAGCGAAAGGGAGTCGAACCCTCGACCTCTGCATTGCGAACGCAGCGCTCTCCCAACTGAGCTACCGCCCCATGTGTGATCCTCGATTCTAAGATTTGCCCAACAGAGTGTCCAGCGACGCAACTGCACTCTGGGCACCGCTGGCTGCCGCCTGCGGCTATTACAGAATCACCGCCTTCGCTTACTTACCGCGGGTGGTGATTTCCCTTCGCCAAGAGGGGGCGAATCTCGTCGACGAAGTCCCCCGCGTCGGCGAATTGGCGATAGACGCTGGCGAACCGCACGAAGGCCACCTCGTCGAGATCTCGCAAATGCTCCATCACCAGTTCGCCCAGGCGGCGGCTTTCAATCTCCATTTCAAACGAGGTGTAAACGTCGTTCTCGATGGCGGCGACGGTTCGTTCGATCTCGCGGTCGTTGATGGGCCGTTTCCAGCAGGCCCGTTCGAGACCTGATTTGATCTTATCGCGCGAGAAGGGAACACGACTGCCGTCGCGCTTGACGACTTTGATCGTTGATTCTTCGATTCGCTCGTAAGTCGTGTAACGACGTTTGCACTTCAAGCATTGCCGACGGCGGCGAATGGAGAAGCCATCCTGACAAGCACGAGAGTCAATGACGCGGTCGTTATCAGTGCGACAAAAAGGGCATTTCATGGGACCCACTATACACGAGTCGTGCCAACAGTAAACTACTGGCGCGGGTTTGGTCGGTCAAAGTTTTCATGAAAATGATCGCCGATGAGAATCGTGCGGAAGTTGGCGAACAACTCAACTTTGCTGGCAATTTGGGAAGCTTACCGGCGAATCGAATTTTAGGAATACTCCCATTTGCTAACTTGACAGGATCGCAAAGTAGGAATTCATTAAAATGCCATGCCCCCACTGCGGTCAGCAGATTCCCAAGCAGTCGCGCTTTTGTCCGCATTGCGGCGGGAAGCTCTCCGCGGAAGACGAACAATCAGGCAGCACAACACCCCAGCAAAAGCTGCGCTCCGCCGCCAATCGGGCCGGTGACAAAACTCTTCCCGAAGTAGAATTGTGGCACGGCAGCTATTCGAAATTCGCCATGATCGGCGCATGGGTTGGAGCGGGAGTTTTATCGTTGATCTCCATCGGGGTCGGCTTGTTTAGCAACATAACCGGCCTCGCTTGGCTCTCGCTGATCGGTATCAACGCGCTGGTCTGGGCCGCATTGCTAGCCCGCTATTTTTATTTCCGCTTTAGCCGCCATTACACGCTCACCAACCA
>JBGTEU010000197.1:0-3634 GCA_041747595.1 Bythopirellula sp. | reverse complement strand
GTGGCTGACCCCCAAGATTTTCCCTTTCAGCAGTCATGCTTCCGCTGCTCAAGCTGCAAAAGGTTTGTTTCGCTTGATTCATGCGGGCAATTTAACGCACTTGCCGTCATCGACCAAGCGGACTTTGGCGAACTGAGGCGGTTCAGCTAGCCTGCCATATCTCGGGCATCACGCGTCGCCGCGCATTTGACGCAAACGGGCGTGTGGGGCAGTGCGTTGAGCCGGGTTTTGGGAATCGGTCCGCCGCACTCTTCGCATTTCCCGTAAGTTCCGCTTTCAATGCGCTCGAGCGCGCTTTCAATCATTCCCAGCGTGTCTTCTTCGGTCGCCAGCAAGCTGAGCGTGAATTCCTGCTCGAAGTTGTCGCTGCCCAATTCCGCCATGTGAATAGGCATCGTGGTGCTCTCGGAGCCGTCATTGTGCAGAGCAGCGTCGGTCATGGAGGTTACGTCATTACGCAGCCGCGAACGCAGCAGCAACAGACGCTCTTTGTACTGTTTCAAGTCGGCGGAATTTATCGTCATCGTCATTCTCCGAGGTAATCATCTCCCAGCACGCACTCTGCATTCGAGACCAGACCACTCATTCTAATAGGACCAAATCAAGCCGTCAAACGATTGGCAACAATACGGTGTCTTCTTAAACCAATACCTGGTAATGCTTTGCGCCTAGCCGAGGAACTCGCCAGTGATAATCACGGCGCGCTCGGCGGGGAGAGGTCTGTTCCGATTCACAACTCTCCTACGTTCTGAAAGCCCTCAAAGATCGCAAGTGTGTTGGTCCGTAAAGCAAGAAAATCCTGAAACGCGCATGCGAGTGGCCCACGGCGACGATCTGCCGCTTGCCGGGAGCCTCGCGATGTTTCAGTTGCAGACCGAGAGCCGTCGCATTAAACTGACACTAAGTTGTTTTGCTCTTTATGCTTACCGTAATACGGCAGGCACTAATATTGCCGTTGGCACGAATTGCCGGCGGGTTTTCTTGCACGGCTCCCGAGGTGCTGCCAGTCGAGTTGTGCGCAGTGGAATCGCGGAGTTAATGTGGCGACCTCGGTAAAGACCAACACCGATCAGGCTTTTCAGCGGTGCCTCGCACCCGACTGTGGGGCAACTTACGACATCGGCGAAGCACGCACTTCCTGTGTTGAGTGCGGCGGCTTGCTGGACGTGGTTTACGACTGGGATCGCCTTCCGGTACCCAAATCCTTGCGCGAGTTTGAAAAGAAATGGTCGCGACGCAACGAGCCCCTCTGCCGCAGCGGAGTATGGCGATTTCACGAACTTTTGCCTTTCGCCCCGCCCGACCGCGTGGTCACCATCGGTGAAGGGCAAACACCGCTTTCCCCCTCGGATGGCGTCGGTCAGTACGTGGGCATGAACGCCGGTAATCTGTTGTTGCAATACGAGGGGATGAACCCCTCGGGCAGCTTCAAAGACAACGGCATGACCGCGGCATTCACTCATGCTCACACCATCGGCGCGAAATGGGCCGCCTGCGCTTCGACGGGGAACACCAGTGCTTCGCTCGCGCTGTATTGTGGCGTGAGCAAGTTGATGCAAGCGATTATTTTTATCGGCTCGGGAAAAATCTCTTACGGAAAACTCTCGCAAGCTCTCGACTATGGAGCACTCACTCTGCAAATCGCCGGCGACTTCGACGACGCGATGATGCGCGTCCAGCAGGTCAGCACGAAACTCGGCATCTATCTTGTCAATAGCGTGAATCCCTTCCGGCTCGAAGGCCAGAAGACGATCATGTACCGCGTACTCGAAAGCCTCAATTGGGAGGTGCCCGATTGGATTGTGGTCCCCGGTGGCAATTTGGGAAATAGCTCCGCCTTCGGCAAAGCCTTTATGGAGCTCATGGAACTCGGCCTCATCGACCGCGTGCCGCGAATGGCGATTATCAACGCGGCCGGCGCCAACACGCTGCATCAGCTCTTTGAAGTGCGTGGCCAACGGTGGAATGGTGGCCGAATCGACAATCAAGCCGCGCAAGTCTATTACCAAGAACTCGATCGCGACCATCGCCGCGCTTCGACCATCGCCAGCGCGATCGAAATCAATCGCCCGGTCAATTATCAAAAATGCCTGCGGGCGCTCGACGTCTGCGACGGCGTGGTCCGCGAAGTGACCGATCAACAAATTCTCGATGCCAAAGCGCAAGTCGGTGCGAGCGGCCTGGGTTGCGAGCCAGCCAGTGCCGCCAGCGTCGCCGGTGCCAAGCTATTGCGCGCCGAAGGGGTGATTGCCCCCTCGGAACGCGTCGTCTGCATTCTCACCGGTCACCAACTCAAAGATCCCACGGCCACGGTCGCTTATCACACGACCGACCAGGACGAGTTCAATCGCGTGCTGGGCAGTCGCGGTGTCCAACGGGCAGAATTCGCCAATCGAGCCGTTGCCGTGGCTAACGATCTTGACGAGATTGTCCGGGCGATACAATTGAATAGCTGAGATTGCACCCTGGAGGACTTTTATATGACTGTTCAAACGTTTCGCGATCTTCTTCACGAACAGCCTTTTAAACCTTTTCGAATTGTTATGTCGAGCGGTCAGTCTTACGAAGTTCGTCACCCTGAAATGGCGATGCTAACGAAAACTGACATTCTTGTTGGCCTTGAAGCAGAGGATGACGGAGTTCCAGCAAGATTTAAGATCTGTTCCATGCTGCACGTAACAGCAGTTGTACCCCTTGAAACAACTGCTAACGGCAACCAAGGATAAGTCAGCATGAAAATTGCAGTCCACGGTGCCGCGGGTCGGATGGGTCAACGAGTGATCGCTGTGGCCAGCAAGGAGAGCCGCTATCAAATCGTTGCCGCACTCGAATCGGCCACTCACCCCTCGCTTGGCCAAGATGCCGGCTTGCTCGCCGGAGTGGGTCAAATGGACGTGCCGCTGTCGGTCGTGGGAGAATCCGACGCCGACGTGGTGATCGATTTCTCGGTTCCTGATGCAGCCATCGCTGCCATTACGCACTGCCTCGAATACAAAAAGCCTATGGTGATCGCGACTACCGGCTTCGATGCCAATCAAGATGAATTCATCCGCCAGTCAGCGACGAAAATCCCCATCGTGTGGGCCCCCAGCATGAGCACCGCGGTGAACTTGCTGATGAAACTGACGGAAGTCGCGGCCAAGTCGCTGCGCAATTTGCCCTCCGGGGTCGACGTGGAAATCATCGAACGGCATCATCGCTTCAAGGAGGATGCCCCCAGCGGCACGGCATTGCGATTCGGCAGTATCGTAGCCGACGCCATGGGCCAGTCGTCGCATATCCACGGTCGTTCCGGTCGCCCCGGTCAGCGTCCCCGTAACGAGATCGGTTACCACGCCCTCCGCACGGGCGACAATCCGGGCGAGCACACCATCGTGTTCGGCATGTTGGGCGAAACGATTGAGCTCACCGTGGCCGCGTCGAACCGCGATTGCTATGCACAGGGAGCCCTGCTCGCCGCGGAATGGGTCGTCGACAAAAGCCCTGGGCTTTACGGCATGAATGACGTGCTGGGGCTTTAGCCATTAGCTATTAGCCATCAGCTTTTAGTCAGAAAAACATTATGGCTGGCACCTTTCCGACTAAGAGCTAATTGCTAAAAGCTAAGAGCTATTCCTATGGCCAAATGCGACGA